>NZ_JAWOWF010000023.1:0-77933 GCF_033340295.1 Vibrio sp. 1401 | reverse complement strand
CTGAAACTCAGTATGTTGTTTAAGAACTGAACAACATGGGGCTACCATGTCTTCTCATCGAATTAAGCAACAAAGCCACTGATTACTTCAAGGCTATGAAGTGGCTACGCAACGAAAATGATGACCTCTATGATCCAGATTATTCTGACATGCTAAGAGTGGCTTACACATCTAATTTTGATAGAGGTCGGTTGGCATTTTTAGTCAGCCTATTATCTGGCCGAAACTTTGAAGCTCGAACATATGAGAAAGAGATAGAAGAGGCGTCATATGATACTCTCGCTAATGGTGTAAAAGAGTTTATCAACGAAACAAATTTTAAACGTTTCTTAATGATTATCCGTTCTACAGGCTTTGTTAGTCGAAGTATGATTCGTTCGCAAAATGCTTTGAACTTTGCTTATATTCTTTACCTCAAACTAAAACGTGACTACGGAAATGAACCAAAAATCGAACATTGGGTTAGGCGTTGGTTCGTAATGTCAGTGTTGACAGGCAGATATTCAGGCTCTCCTGAAAGTAGGTTTGAACAGGACATAAAGGCAATTTCTAGTTGTGATGATTTTACAGATTTTTTATCCAGAGTAGAGGCTACTGAGTTATCCGATGCTTTCTGGGATTTACGGCTAGTTCAAAATTTAACAACATCAAGTACTAATGCTTCTGCATTTAAAGTTTACCTTGCGGCTCAAGCAGCAGCTAATGAAGTTGGATTTTTATCTTCTGCAATTTCGGTCAAAGATATGCTGATACATAAAGGTGATATGCATCATGTTTTCCCTAGAGCATATCTCAAGAAAAATGGTTTCACACAGGCTAAGTATAATCAGGTGGCAAACTATGTATTTTTGCAGCAAGAGATCAATATCAAGATTGCCGACTCTGCGCCTGATGTATACATCGACCAGGTACAAGCTCAATGTGACAACGGTGACTTAATGTATGGTTCGATTCGTGACAAACAAGATTTAGATGATAACTTTGTAGTTAACTGTATGCCACTAGATAATACGTTATATAAGTTAGAAAACTACGATGACTTCCTAATTTATCGTAGACAGAAAATGTCTGAAAAGATAAAGGAATACTATTTCAAGTTATAACGCTATAGGATGAATCAAAGCCAGAAATGGCTTTGATTTCCTATAACTACCCAAGCGCAGCTCGTAGGAACTGAGTATCCAACAAGGCACGCCAGCGAACTATCTTGCAGCACTTATCAGTGCGCTGTCATGAAACGTATGCTCAGTGCGTATTTTGGTGATTGCTATCGCTCGGGGAAATGACTGATCGGAATGCTCCGACATATGCACTCAGCACCCCAGAAATTGATTTATATCGTGAAAGTGTCGATTTTAGAAAGTCTATCAACGGCCTTGCCACGATTCTCGAAAGTGATATAAATTTGTCTCTTGGCAGCGGTGCATTGTCCTGCTTGCCAATAAACAGCGTGATAAAATCAAAGTGTTGTTCTAGGATAAAATAGGCTTCGCCCTCTGGTATCAACGGCTTGAAAAAGCCAAATATAAGTGGCCTCCCAAAGAGAAAAAAATCAGGTACTTACACTCACTCAGTTCGAGTTTGAAAAGCTACTTTCTGGCTTCACGATTATCGGCCACAAACCTGTTAGAACAAACTATTTTACAATGACTTAATCGATAAAGAAGCCATATACACAAAGCGATGCTTGAAGAACGAAAAGAAAACCTTAACATAACAATGAATGAGATTGCGAAAATCCTAGGTATATCTCGCACTGCTGTTAATAAATTAAAAATAAAATACATTGATAGTCTTAATTTAATGTTTCTTGGAGTTGTTTTATTTAATCATGCTATTAAAATAGCATGATTGTTCGTGATAAAGTGTTATATATATAAATATATTTTGTGTGTTTATTTCTATGGGTGGTTGGTTTTAATTTTGATCTATTATTAAATTAAAAATTAAAGCTACATTCCCTCAAAAAAATATGTTATAACTATTATGACTGTTATAACTATTATAACGGTTATAGCTTTAATATAAGGAGAAAAACAGAAAAACTAAAATTAAATGAGCAAAACTTGCGCTTGTTGATTTTTTTTCGTTGTCGAAGAGCGCAATTACTGTGTCGCAAACGACAGTTTTAGTGCTTCGTGTGACACTTTTTATTTGTCCGCACGTAGCGTAAGCTTTCGTGCAGAGAGGTTTGTCCGCAATGTGGTTTTTCGTGCATCAAAAAAATTCGCTTTGATCTTCATCAGATTTTAGGAGTTACTACAGCAGTTTATTTTTCCAGAAAGCCTTTATCTGTGTGTTCGACTAGCATTGTGTATAGGGATATAAAGAGGTTAATTTACGTTTGAACTCTATAGAACAGTGTTCAAACGTAAGTTACTTTTCTAATATTCAAAAACCAAAAACCAAAAACCAAAAAAGTAATTGCGATTGTGTAAATAAATTGAAATTTACGAGAACTGTGTTCTTGATAACAGCGATAATTTAATTTATCTGGTTGAAGTTTTATCTAAAAATGACAGGTTGCGTCTTGGATAACCTGTACTAATTAAATGTTTGCATCAATTATCTTTGTTCATTATTTTATAAATAGCCGCTCGTGATAAACTTGATTCTTTCGCAATCAAAGAAACAGTGATTGAGTCATCCGTTTCTTTTTCTTTCAGTAACCGATATGCAATTTCGTGCTTGGAACTGTCCACCTTACTTCCTGACTTAGAGCCAGTTTTCACTTCATAACTTTCAACTACACACATCGCCTCATATCTGCTCAAGCAGTTCAATATCGTCAATGCCTTTTGCATTAAATTAGAGTTAATCATCCATACACCTGAATCCTTATGTTTCCACATATTAGCTTCAACTTGACCACCCAAGAGCTTTACAATCTTGATGATCCAATCATCAAAGTTAGATCCATTGACCATCTCAGGGAGTTTCTTAGAAGTATACGGATAATGCTCTACGGTAAAAACGAGAATACACTTCGCAAAAGCTTGCCAGCCATCAGCCCCCTGATCCAGCTTATTTAAATCCGTAATCGCCAATGTTGACGGAGTAGAAAACAAATCCATCCATCTATATAGTGTTTTCGCATCTAGTTTTTGCTCACCACGTTTGTGCTTCTCTAACTTAGCTTGCTCATCTGAATCACTTGAATGTCGGTATACCGCAGACATCAATCTGCGAGTTGCTTGTTTATAAACGATAGAATTACGAGATGAATGATGCTCTTTACAGTAGTAATGGGACTGATTTACCCGTCTAAAACACAAGGCACAAAATGGCAATGACATTGCTGTGTAATCTTTTTCCACCTTGTCTGAAGATGGCTTTTGAGGTGTTTTCCCTTTCGCCTTCACAAGCATCTGTTCAATTACATCAACATAATCAATAATCGCAGACTCCTGATCTTGCAGACGTGCTCTTTTACTATTTACTGGATAATACACGCGATAATCGATTAGCTTCTCAATACATGTGCTCAAGCCGCCTGAAAAGCGAATAAATTCTTGAATGGTTCGAGGACGCTTGCCAATGAAGGACACTAGGAACGGAATGTCTTCAGCTAACACTCCTGCTACTAACTCTTCTAAGGGGACATCAAAAGCGTCTAATACTGAAATTCCATCTCTACTCTTCTTTTGAGTAAGTTTCTTCCCTTCAAATTTTGCAATTTCTTCTAGCTTCTCAAGGTTGTTCAGTAACTGCTTGTTCAGCCACACTGCTGCTAAATCATCCACTAGTGTCACCCATTATGTCTTTTGCTACCTCTACAAGCTCATCAGCATATTACATACGATTACATCAAAACAAACGCACAATCAAAACAAACGAGAAAAATAAAAATGATTGATAAAAAATTCATAAGAATAAATGACTTAGCAAAACAACTTGACGTAACAAAAGTAACAATCTGGAGATGGAGAAAAGAGGGTAGACTGCCACCTGCTATAGCCATTAGCCCAAGAGTTGTTGGCTGGAAACGTGAAACTATAGAAGCATGGTTAGATAAACAAGCTACAGAGCTAGCGTACTAAGGGAGTAAGTAAATGAACGTACACACTAAGCAACTTACTGACTCGCAGGTACGTGAATCAGTCAAACAAAAATACGTGCAAGAAATGCTCAATGCCCAAAAAGACCCAGAAAAAGGGACGAGCTTTGATATCTACCTAAATGCATTTGAAGAAGCAAGGGCTGCTGGAAAACCATTCAAAAACCCGACTCAACTCCAAGAGGCAGTAGGTGGGAAGTATACAAAAGTTCAGATCGTATTTAGTGTGCTGGATGCAATGCAGTCAAGAATCACAAAGAACTATAATGAAATCCCAGAGTGGTTTTCTGCCCCTATTGAAGCAGCATTTAAGCTTGATATAAACTCCCTTTGGCAAGCAGTAGAACATGATATATCTCAGGCTGTAGAGACTCGGGTCAAAATAGCGGAACATCAATCTGAGCTAAGACGCCAGCAGGTAATTCAGTCTAGCGAAACGATAGAAGAGCTTCAAGACAAGTTAGCAGAACTTGATCCATTGCCTGATAAGGTCTCAATACTCACAAAAGAAAAAGACAATCTTTATGGTGAAGTGCAGAGACTAGAATGCCTAGTGCAAGAATTGCAGGTTTGTACAGACGCTTCTTTTGAATATCAACGGACTAATGCTGTACTGGCAGTAGAAAGAGACAGGCTACTAGCAGAAAATGACCAACTTCGTACTGAGCTGACCCAGTGTAACGATATAATGCAGCAAGCCCTTATCGAAAAAGCCAAACTTGAAGGTCGTTTAGCCGAACGGCAAGACATCAACTCAAGCGAATCGGCATCAGACCATCAATAAAGCTTATTTACGGACACTCAACCTCAGCGGTAATGAGGTTGAGTTCTCCTTTTCATAAAAGAAGAAAATAACCAAATGACTCACAAATAGACATCTCAAGAACAGTGTTCCCCTTCCCTTATTCAAAGAATCGTGGAACCTGAACAGAGCTGTACTACAACTAATACAATTTATTTATAACCCTTTATCACTCTGAAACATCATCATCGAGCAAATTGAAAGAAGGCAGCTCCCCCCTCTCCAAACATGGGATACTTTAAACACGTTTATGTCGAGTAAACGACACTAGTTACCAAGTGTCGTCCCTCGAAGAACCGTGCGTGCCACTTTCACTGCATCTGCCTTGTTCAAAGAGACACAAACGGCTGAAAAAATTAGCGCGACAGCTCGTTAGACCCTAACTAGCTAATTGGCATGATACTTTGTGGTTTCTTATGTCATTCCCAGTCACATAAACGGCTAGTATAACTTGAGTTGAATACGAAAATGGTTGATCATCAATCATTAGCAATAGTGTAAAAATACCGTTTGAAGTCTTAAGTCTACTTACGAATACATAAGGACCATTTTGTTTAATACGAAGCAACTAAGCCCTTCTAAGTCTCTCATCTTTAAGTAAGTAGATTTTTCTCATTGGATTAACAAATAACAAGAAATATACATGGATATCAAATACTGGGAAGGTGGGCTAGAGCGCCACGAAATTGATGCTATTAAAAAAATTGAAAATGTGCTCAGTGCTTCAAGTGTGCAAAAGCAGAAAGGTAAAGGCGTAAATAAAGGACAAGGATTTGAAGCACTTCAAGCGTTAAAAAAGCCCTTTAATGAAGGCTGGAAAGGATATGCAGGTTTCCGATTTATTAATAAAAACAAGCAAGGCGAAATAGATTTATTAATTGTTACTCATTGCAACATACTTATTGTTGAGCTTAAACATTGGAACGGAAAGCCAATAACTTCAAGCAATGGTAAGTGGTATTGGGGTGATGAAGACCGAGGTAAATCTCCTGTTGAAGTCACTCGTAATAAAGAGTTTCTGTTAAAGAATTTACTGAAGCCATTTGCTGGTAAGTTTAAAAACGAAGGCCGTACTCCCCATGTTCACTTTGTAGTTGTGATGAGTGGTAACAGCAACTTTTCGCACTTACCTAAAAAAGATTTAGCTAATACTTTGTCGCTAGGTGATTTTTGTAAACTGTGTTCAAACGAAGGGCAATTTAATAAACGTTTCACACCGCACCCAGATGCTAAAGTTCTACTTAAAGATATTCCACTATTAGAAAAAAGCTTACTGCTTAATGATAAAAAAGTAGAGGCTAAGCCTTTGTCTGTTGAGGGCTGGTTAGGGCAAGAGCAAATATTTGAGCATCCAAATAAGGTTTATAAAGAGTTTTTTGCTCAAAGTGAAGCGGACAAAAATGATCATGCCATTATACGTAGCTGGGATTTCGATAATCTTTCTAACCACGATGCTAAAACGCCTGATGGTCGAATAAAAATAGTCTCTCGTGAACGTGAAGTACTGACAAAAATAAAACGAGAAAGCAGAGAGCTTTACGAGCATTGTGTTTCATCGCTAACTATACCAACTAAAGAGAAGATCACCTCGCAATATAATGAGGTTGTTGAGCTTCCCCATGGGCATGAGCGCCTTAATGACTTTATCACCACTTATGGTGAGAACTTATCAATCGATGAAAGAGTTAACTTAGTTCGAGTATTAGTCGCTCGCTTTGCTGACTTGCACCAACTACAACTCGCACACCGAGATATCGGAAATCACAGTATTTGGTTAAGCACTGGGCAACGTGTAGCTCTTTCTAATTTCATATCGACATTTGCACGTAAAAAAGAAACCGTTGGTGATATTAGAGATGAGTTGTCTGTCTACAATCAAGATACGACTTATTCTTCACCATACCATTATGACGTTGTCCGATTAGCGATTATCGCTTGGGCTATTTTGGAGGCAGTGCGGTTAACGCCAAACCTTGAAAAAACAATTTCAGAAAAGTTAACTCAATGTGGTGACTGGTATGGTGAAACACTTTTAAGGGCTTTTGAAGGCAAAACTTTTGCTAATGCTGGTGAATTGCTCGATGCATTAGTAGAACGAGAGCCCAGCAAAGAAGCAGCGTTTAGTTTTTCTAGTAAAGAATTAGAGCGCTTTGTTAAGGCAACTAAAGTTTCTAGGCTGCACCCTGAAGTCGAATTTATAACTGAATCAGATGTTAAAGAGGTTTATAAGGCTGACTCAGGTATAGTAAAAGTATGGAACAACATCAATCCTACCGATATTAACGCTGGTCTTGGTTTACGCACATTATCGTTTTTAGAGCGAGTAGAAAAGCTACAGAGCATCGATTTAAGCTTTATACCTACAGTTGTTGATTATGGGATTACAGCACGAGATAGCTCGTTGTATTTGGTTTCTGAGTGGGTTGAGGGCGAAGCTTTAGACCCTTATCGAATGCGTAATAGAAGAAACGATATCGTAAAAAGCTTAATTTCTCATGTTGAACATATGCATTCATTAGGCTTTGCACATGGTGATTTAAAGCCAGAAAACGTCATTGTTGATAAGCAAGGTGATGTTTATATTATTGATATTTTAGATTTTCACCATGATTCAAAAGAACTACTGAACACTGAATATAGCCCTATAGATATTGATAATAGTTCTGCATTTGAGCGTGACAACTATGCCGTTATTAAGATAGCTTCGGAGCTATTAGAAATCGAATGGGGTACTAAAAACGACAACTTCGAAGCGATTAGCCTAGCAATTATTCATGAGCTTGAAGATGTCGATTTTGGTTTTAAAGAGTTAACTCGTTTTAAAGATGCTGTTTTAAACCCTGAAAAAACAACTACCCCAACTGTTGAAATAATCGATATTGAAATTGGAAGTAATAGAGAAGACTTTGAGTCGGTTACTATATATCCTGATAACGGTAAGTTGTATGTTTCAATTGAAGAAAATCGCAGCAAAGGTTATGGATTAGTTGTTGTATTTTCAGGGTTAGGTGGCGTTCAAAAACTTTTCTTCGATGACGCTCGCTTCGAATTTGAGCACGGATTACGCCCTATCAAAAGTGATAGGAGTGAAGTTTCTCGTAGAGATATAGAAAATGCCGTTCTTGAGCTACCGTTTGGTATTCGAATTTCGCAAGGTCGAGCGAGCTACTTAGACAACATTAATAGACGCATTCGTCAGTTTTATAGTTTTGAGAATGCAGTAAAGCAATTCCAGTTAAAGCTACACAAAGTAAAACCAATATCATTAGAGCCTCAAGCTCAACCTGCTGAAGTTGAAGCAAATGTTAAACCAATATCTACGAGTGAACTTTGGCAAGCAATTCTTAAAACGGAGACTGAATCTCATCCCTATGTAGAGCTTACTGGTGAGCCAACAACACACAGAGATAATAAAGATACGCTTATCTTACCTTATGAAGCAGATAGAGATCCACTTGATGGGTTTACAGCTAAAGATCAGGTTGAAGCGATTATTGTTGATGGTGACGAAGATTACTTTGTCGGCGAAGTTAATTTGTCTGCTTCTGGATTAAATAGAGTACAATTATCTCGGTACACTCCCCGCGCTTACCGTTTGAAAGAGAGTGATACCATATTCTTCCGCAGCAAAGCGGATAAGTCTTCTTTCAATAAACGAAAGAACGCCTTAACACGCATTCTTGACCAAGACTCAGTTGTTGAAAATTTATCTGAATATTTTGAACCTGACTGTACGTTAGAACCTACAGATTACGACTTAACAGTTACTGACAGTGACTTTGCTTGTTATGACATAAAGGACGATAAGGGTAAGGTTGTTAAAACGCTTAATGAAAAGCAACGTATTGCTTTTCAAAAGCTATTAAGGTTTGGCCCTCTCTCAATGTTACAAGGACCTCCAGGTACAGGTAAAACGGAATTTATTGCTGCTTTTGTTCATTATTTAATAGAAAGGCAAGGTGCAGAAAGGATCCTACTGGTCAGCCAGTCTCATGAGGCTGTGAATACCGCTGCAGAGCGTATTAGGAAACATTGTAGTCGTTTAAAAACAAAACTTGATGTTGTTCGGTTTAGTCGAAGTGAATCAACCATATCTCATTCTTTGCGCGACGCATATTCTGACAACATTGTTAGCCAAAAAGTTGAGCAATTTGAGACTCAGTTAAAATATAGAGTGTTAAGCCTAGCTAAATCATTAAAAGCCCCCAATGAATATTTAGAAGCCTATTTAGCTTTAGATAAAAAACTTCTTTCTTTGATCACAGAACAAGAAAGTGCGTTGAGAGAAATAGATGATAATGACTTAGAAGCTAAACAGAAAAAAGCCATTAAGAAACAAATTGGTGAACGAAAGTCTCTTATTAATAGCAGGCTGCCTCAAAGTATACGAATCAACAAAGATTGGCACGATAACTTAAGTGAAGTTAGAAGTGACTTAATAAAAGATTTAAACCGCGAGTTTGCTATTGAGCATAATACTTCTAGTTCGGTCCAACGATTAGTGAAATTGTCGAAAGACATGATCAGAGTTATGCAGTCTGGCAATGCCAATATGGACGAATTTCTTGCTCGCTCAAAACAATTGGTTGCTGGTACTTGTGTTGGTATAGGCAATTGGAATATTGATATTGCAACTAATCAGTACGATTGGATTATTATTGATGAAGCCGCTCGTTCTATTGCTAGTGAACTTGCTATTGCAATGCAAGTTGGTAAACGAATTCTCTTAGTAGGTGATCATAAGCAATTACCGCCTCTTTATACTGACCCTCATAAAAAGGCATTGGCAAGGCATTTAGGTATTCCGTCTTCCAATGATATTGATGAATTAATTGAAAGTGATTTTGCGCGGGCATTTGAAAGTGATTATGGCCAGCAAGTAGGGGCCAAACTACTTGTGCAATATCGAATGGCACCTGCTATCGGTTCTCTAGTATCACAATGCTTTTACGATGGTGAGCTTGAGAATGGTGATCGTAAAATTCCTGATATTTACCGTGACGTACCAAATGAGATGAACGCATTTACTACGTGGGTTGATACCTCACATTTAGGTAAACAAGCGAAACACCAAGAAAATGGCTCAAGGTATAACATTTACAATGAGAAAGAGGCTGAAGCTATTGTTGATGTGCTCAAACAAGTGGATGAGAACAAGAACTTTTTAAGTTCGTTGTTAGAGCAAGTAAAAGAAGGTGAAGCTGCTATAGGTATCATATGTATGTATGCAGAGCAGAAAAGGTATTTAAGACGAAAAGTTAAACAGTCTGGTTTTTCTGATGGGCTTATAAAGTTGCTTAATATTGATACGGTAGATAGTTATCAAGGTAAAGAGAATAGAATTATTATTCTGTCTGTTACCCGCTCAGACCAAAGGCAGTCATCAGGTTTCATGTACTTGCCTAACAGAATAAATGTCGCTCTTTCTAGAGCAATGGACAGGTTAGTTATTGTTGGTGATAAAAGAATGTGGCAAGGGAAAAATAGCCATCTTCCGTTTGGAAAAGTGATTACCTATATGGAAGAAAATGCTAATGAAAGCTTATATCGCTTTGTAGATGCTAAAACCAAGAAGTTTAAGAAGGCGGTATAACGGTTATGGAAAACACAACGATTGAATTTAATGAAGTAGACTACATTGTACCTACAGAGACATTTAAAATTGAATTCTCATATTTAAGCAAACAAGGTTTCCCATTCATTAAGGAGTTTTTGCTAAAAGCTCTTTATATTTCACCACTCTCAAAGTTTGAATTGTCTTCATTTTTTGGTTTTAACCAACGAGAACTTGCGGCAGCAATTGAAGAGCCCATTAGTAAAGGGGAGATTGCATATTCTGATGATGGAAAGTTGTTTTTAACCCCACTAGCTAAAGGTTATTTTTCATCGTTGGATGATAAGCCTATGGTTGAAAAGCCCCAGACTCGAACTGCTTCTCTGTCTTTTGAACTAGCAGGCTTTAATAAAGTTAAAAACCAGCATGACAATTGGCATTCAGGCCTTCGCTTAAAAGCAAATCATGAAATACAGAGCTTAAGTGAGCAACATGTAAGAGCAATGTTTACTAAACACTTTCAGCAACTTGTTCAAAATGATGAATTAGGCGGGTTCAAGATTCATGAAAATTCACTGCCTAGCCTTTATTCCGTTGATAAAGTTACAAGAAAGAAAACTATTGCTCACAGAATTAGACGCAGATTTGAGATCGATTTAAACAACCAACTTAAGCCGTTAGATCTTCGTCAGGAATACGTAAATGACGAAGCAGTGGCACAAGAAATTTTAAACGAAACAGAAAATTTTAGATTAAGCAACAACCTTAATAGTATTATTTCGGCTTGGGATACCTTTGAAGATATGTCCATTTCTCGGTTTATTAATGATGCCAGCATAGATCTTCGAAGTCTGCTCGCTGAAATGGTGGCAGGTTCATATGATAAGCCTTATTATCTGATATTGGGGCCGTTATATGGTAAACAGCCGTTTAGTGTAATTGAGAATCACTTAAAACAACTAAAGCCTTTTAAAAAAGCACAAAAAGCAAAAGTGTTATCTTGGTATGGTGCAAACACTCGTTATTGGGGAATGAGTGAAGGGTTTAACAACGCTAAAGCGACTCTAATTAACTATAGTAACAAGGGAAAAAGTAGAAATTATGAGTTGAAGCTTTACTTACCTTGTGACAACCATCCCAATGTTGAAAGCCAGGCTGGTAAATTGTGGAAACACAAATTAGGTAACTTGGAATTTTGTGAAGGCATAAGAAACGGGTTATTTGATGGTAGCGTTGAGGTTTTGGTTTTAGAGGGAGAGTTTGCTGCTGTGAGCTATCACCTAGCTTTACCTGATATTAGTCCCGTCCATATACCTTTAGGGTTCTTCACCACAGATCAAAAGTTAATTGCCAACATAGTTAGAATTGCTAATGAGTTTTTGAAAAGCTCTGCATCAAACTGCCAACCTAACTTAATCGGCAAGTTATAAATTGGTGTCTGATTTTAGGAAGTTATAGCGGGTGAGTGAATTAGGTCTGTCAAATGTAGGTTGACTGCAATGAAAAAAGTAATCTGAAAAGCAGCGTGTCCCAAGGAGCACAACTCACTTTAGTCCAAAAACCAGCTTGAATATGGGCTAGGATTACACTGACTAACAAAGTAGAACAATGTTCACTCTTGATAGAAAACCTACAGAGCGAAGCTCTGTAGCCTAGCTACTTTATCCAGTAGATAGTCATAGCACCAGTGCAAAACCAAACTTGATGGGGACTAGGCATTTAAGGTTTTCTAGTGAGGCAAGCGCCAGATTAAATAATTAAATGCAGCTAACTCGTTATGCTCTAGTTACATGTTACGCATAACATGCCTTACATATTAGGAAGCAAGGCTCTCCTTCTTCCAAGGAAGCTCTTTCTCAAAGTATATGAGCTTATAATCCTCAAGGCGTGAATTGAGCGCCTCTTCCCATTTCTCTAGCCCTGAACGCTTTTCATCGATGTATTCGTACATGTCGTAGTGTCTGCCTGACACATCATTAATGGCATGTCCCTGTATACGGTCACGATACTCTTTTGAGATTTTGATTTCGCCACCTAAAGTCTTTACCGTTCTACGAAAGTCTCTAGCGACAAACGACCTCACTTTTGTCACTTTTTTGTACGTAATTAGCGCTTGAGCAATTGTGTTAGTTGGCATATGTTCATCAGTATTTGTTTTCTTATAGAAAACAAATGGGCTATTAGTACTGCTTGTTTGTTCTCTAATTTCTTCTAGTATTTTGATCGCAGATTCAGTGAGTGGGACCATGTGGTTCTTCTTGGTTTTTTGGAAAGCTTCAGTGATTAGAACTGTTCTTTGAGCAAAATTGATATTCGACCACTTAATCGTTACCACTTCGTGTGGGCGCTGTCCTCCGAGATAGAAACAAAGCCTTAATACCTGCCTAGTTTGATATGCGAGGTTTAAATCGTCATACCGATGTTCCATGTCATAAAGAAGGTGAATTACTTCTTTCCATGACAGGTAATGGTTTCCCACTTTTTCGGATTGTGTTGGGATATTAGATATAGGGTTGCTTTTGATTCCGAATTTTGCGCCTCGATTGCGATATTTGGGGTCATTGTCATACTCCAAAGCAAAGTTAAAAGCAGCATGAAGAATTGAACGGATTTTGTTGCTTTTCGAATCGTAACCTTGGTCTATAGGGATTGCTAAAGCGTCAAGAAAATCTTCGGCTTCAAAGTCCTTAGCTTTTTTATTTATGTCGACATAAGGGAATACGTTGGCAACGATTTTTTGATATTCGTCTTGATATGAGCGGTTACCTTTATCTTTTTTGTGCTGCGTATGAAAATTGATGAGTTGCTCAAACGTTCCTAATTCTTTTTGTTCACGCTCTTCCTTGGCTTTTTCTTCGGCTTGTTTCTTTCGTTCGGTTTTTGGATCGATTCCTTGAGATAATAGGTCACTATATTCTTTGCAAAGGTCACGAGCTTGGGAAAGGGTCATACCTGGAAATTTCCCGAGAGGTATAAACTGAGTATTATTAGGGCCTTTGAAGTAGCGGAATTTGAAGTTGATTGAACCTGAGGGCATGACTTGAACTCCGAGCCGACCTTTTCCTCGTTCTCCTGTTTTGTCCCACACGTAATATGGACTTTTCTTCGGCTGTAATCCCTTTATCTCTTTTACAGTTAGCATTTTATCACCTCAACTCACGAACTAGCGCAACTTGACTAACAATAAAGTTAGTCAAGTAACTAGTCAAGTAAGGAAGTGATTTAGTGTAGTTGTATGTAATCGTAAGTAGTATGATTACTATCTAGGTTTGATGTAAGTAATTGATTTTATTTTGTTGCTTAATCTTGTGTTATCGTTTGAAACTATAAAACCATATCACTTCTAAGGATGTGGTCATTGGTTCGAATCCAATAGGGCGTGCCATTTATTCAAAAGCCCCGATAACTCTTTGAGTTGTCGGGGCTTTGTCGTTTTTAGGTTTTTGGCTGTAATTGCCACTCTATCTACAACTTTTGAATGGCATTCTAGCCATTGCAATTTCTAGCAATTAATATGGACGCATATTAATTACCTTTCGTTAACCTTTATGCCTGCCACTTCTAACTTTTATGACCGATACGCCGACTCTTTCGCGAAGCAATACACATCGATCCAGTTTGAGGATGTCCACGCGAGTTGGAGAGTCTTCTGGCCCCAGGCTGGAGATCGTGTGTTAGATGTTGGCGCGGGCTCTGGTCGAGACGCTAAATGGATGGCTGAGCATGGGTGTGAAGTTGTTGCGATTGAGCCTGCTCAAGCACTTCTAAGGCTTGGTAAGTCTTACTGTGGCGATTCCGTTACTTGGCTTGAAGATGCATTACCTAAGCTTGAGAAAACCATTAATCTTGGCTTTCGCTTCGATTTAATTCTTGTCAGTGCGGTATGGATGCATCTTGCGCCTACGCACCGTGAACGTGCATTTCGCAAACTTGCAAATTTGTTAGCGCCTAATGGTCGATTGGTGATTAGCCTTCGTCACGGTGACTTTTCTGACGGTCGTAAAGCTTATCCCGTATCGGTTGAAGAGCTCGAAAAGTTTGCAAAGAATAGCGCTTTAATGGTGAGAAACGTATCTCTCGATGACGATCAGTTAAAGCGAACGGGTGTATCTTGGCAAACTGTAGTGATGTCTTTGCCTGATGATGGTTCCGGTGATCTGAATAAGGTTCGCCACATTATCGTCAATGATTCCAAATCGGCTACCTATAAGCTCGCACTACTACGTACTTTACTACGTATTGCAGACGCTCATTCTGGTGCAGTGGTTGATCGCAGCGAAGGTAAAGTTGCAATCCCATTAGGATTAGTTGGCTTATATTGGATTCGTCAATTTAAGCGTTTAATCGATAAAGAGAACATCCAGCAAAGCTCGAACTCGTCTAAAGGGCTAGGTTTTATAAAGCCCGATGGCTGGGGCAGACTTTCCCATTTAAGTCCTGATGATCTTGCTATAGGCACGACATTTTTTGGTGAAGATGCAGTGGCGCTTGATAAAGCGATAAAAGACAGCTTAAAAACCATAAAAGATGGTCCCGTCACTTTTACCTATCAAGGTGATAAATCAAACCCTTACTTTGAAATGATTCGTTCAGCTAAGAAGCCAAAACGTTCAATTGTTGTGGATAGCGAGTTCCTCGAAGGTTATGGGCTGTTTGTGTTGGATGAAAGCCTTTGGGATTGTTTTCGATTGTATAACTCTTGGATTGAGCCGCTGGTGGTCAACCAATGGATTATGGAAATGCAACGATTTCGGTCTAATCAAGAGCGGGGTATTCCACTGCAAACGTATCATGATTGTTTGGTCTGGATTGATAAAGACCATGATACGCGAGTCGTGCGAAAGAGAATTGAACAGTTGAAGCTCAGCCATTGCGACATTGTCAGTGTATGGAGTGGAAGCAAATTACGAAATGAGTATCACGTTGATCACTGTTTGCCATTTGCTTATTGGCCCAACAATGATAAGTGGAACTTACTACCAACATCTAAGGTTGAAAACCTAAACAAGCGTGATCGTATTCCTGCTAGCTATCGATTAAACGCATCCAAGCCGCGAATTTTGGATTGGTGGCAGTTAGCTTGGGGAGAGACGGATAATTTGAGTCGGACGTTTTTTACCGAGGCTTCATTGTCGCTACCTAATGTGCCTGCATCTTGTCAAGATTTTGAGCATGTCTTTGAAGCGATGGGATTACAAATTCGTGGTGTTAAAAGTCGCCTTTGTATCGCGGAATGGTAATGTCTTGTTTGCCGTTACAGCGTGATATATGAACCTGATAGGCAACCAACAAAAAAGCGCTGGTTAACCAGCGCTTTTGCATTTACTAAGGGCATTACATCTTTTTAAAGATGATGGAGGTGTTGATGCCGCCAAAGGCGAAGTTGTTACTCATCAAATATTTCACGTCCAGCTCTCGACCTCGTCCGGCGATGTAGTCTAAATCACCACATTGCTCGTCGAGGTTTTCTAGGTTGAGCGTTGGGTTAAACCAACCTGTGTGCATCATTTCTAAACCTAGCCACGCTTCAATCGCGCCACAGGCGCCTAGTGTGTGGCCAAAGTAGCTCTTGAGTGAACTGATTGGCACTTTGCCCAGAGCATTCGCTGTTGCGTTGCTTTCCGCAATATCGCCGCGGTCGGTGGCAGTGCCGTGAGCAGATACATAGTCGATCTTCTCAGAAGGAATGCCCGCGTTTTGCAAAGCCATTTCCATACAGATTTGCATGGTTTCCATCTGTGGTTGAGTGACGTGTGCGGCATCGCAGTTGCTGGCAAAACCGATGATTTCTGCATAGATTTTCGCGCCACGAGCGACGGCGTGTTCGTACTCTTCCAGAACCAGTGTTCCCGCACCTTCACCAATCACCAAACCATCGCGATCGGAGTCATAAGGTCTTGGTGTGCTTTTCGGGTCTTCATTCTTTAGACTGGTGGCAAAAAGGGTATCGAAGACAGCAGATTCCGTTGGGCACAATTCTTCAGCGCCACCAGCAACCATCACCGTTTGGTAGCCGTGTTTGATCGCTTCGTAGGCATAGCCGATTGCTTGGCTGCCAGAAGTACATGCACTGCTGGTTGGGATCACTCGGCCTTTCAAACCGAAAAATAGACCAACGTTCACTGCCGTAGTATGCGGCATCATCTGCACGTAAGTCGTTGCGGTGATCGCTTTAGTGGTTTTCTCATTTAGCATGACACCAAATGCACCGATTGCGTCGGTACTGCCTGTTGATGAGCCGTATGCGATACCCGTTTGACCGTTGGTTAGCACGTCGTTACCAATCAAACCTGCTTGGCTTAGTGCGTTTTCTGTTGCGACGGTCGCCAATTTGGAAACACGCCCCATGCCGCGTACTTGCTTGCGCTTGTAGTGCTTTGGCAGTTCAAAATCTAAAATGGGTGCCGCGAGCTTGGTGTTCAAACCATCATACTGTTCGTAAGAAGGCATGTATTGCGTCGCGTTCTGGCAGTCACGCAGTTTTGGCTCGACAGATTGCCAATCGTTACCAAACGCAGTCACGCCTGACATTCCGGTTACAACAACTCGACGGCTCATACTAGGCCTCCGTTTACCGAAATGACTTGGCGAGTTACATAGCCTGCGATGTCAGACATAAGGTAACTGACTAAACCAGCAACTTCTTCTGGCTCTCCCATGCGGCGCAAAGGAATTTGCGGCATCGCGTGTTCTTTCACGTGTTCGTCTACCATGCCTGTGTCGATAAGCCCTGGAGCAACGCAGTTGACGGTGATTTTGCGTTTTGCCAGTTCAAGCGCGAGTGATTTTGTTGCACCAATTACGCCCGCTTTCGCTGCGCTGTAGTTAGTTTGACCACGATTCCCCATTAGGCCAGAGACTGATGCAAGGGTAACAATTCGGCCGCCTTTGCGCTTTTGCACCATTGGCATAACACAAGGGTGAAGAACGTTGTAGAAGCTATCTAAGTTGGTATGAATCACACCATCCCATTCTTCTTCGGTCATCGCAGGGAAAGCGGTATCTTTTGTGATGCCAGCGTTGTTTACGACGCCATAGTAAGCGCCGTGTTCGGCGATATCGGCTTCTAGCTTCTCACGACAATCTGCACGGTCACTGATGTCGAATTGGATAAGACGACCGCTACCACCATGCTGTTCGATGGTGTTTAGGGTGTCTTGCGCGCCTTGTTGATCGCCCATGTAATGGATAATGACTTGGAAACCATCTTTGGCTAATTGAACGGCAATGGCTTTACCGATGCCTTTGCTGGCACCTGTAACGAGGACTTGTCGGGTCATTGTTGACTCCTGATTTTCATTTCTTGTAATTTTTCTTCTGATGGAACGTAAACGTTCAATTGGCAAGTCGCTACAACAGTTCCTTGTAGCTCAATACGGGCTGAAAAAACCGCCATACCGTTATCTTCCATAACTTTTTCAGCATACACATCGAGCACCTGTCCGCGAGAAAACGTATCGAATTCAGACGTGTATCGACGGCTACCAAGCAAAAAGCCAATCGGTGGCGCTTGTTCCTTCATTAATGCGTGGTAACCAGACCACGCCGCGACAGATTGCGCCATAAACTCAATGCCAACGTAAGCTGGCACAGTTTGAGAGGCCGAGTCGAAGAACGGGTTGTGTTCTGCGATATCAACCTGGCAGTGAATCGTATCTTGTTGAACATCCAAAGCACGATCGACCAAGATCATTGGTTTGTCGTGTGGCAAAAGTTGTTCGATGGGAGGAAGTTTAGTCATGAGCGTAACCAAAAATAAGACTAATATTATTGCCACCAAAAGCAAAAGAGTTGCTGAGAATCGCTTTGTTACCCAGTTTGGTTGGCGTCTCAACTAACGATATATGGATATCGTCTGCTTTGGTTTCGCAGTGTTGTATTGGCAAATCAAGGTTGTACTTGAGAATATGCCAAGCGATCGCGGCTTCCGTTGCACTTGCTGCGCCTAATGTGTGTCCGGTAAGTGGCTTTGTCGAGCTTACGGGAACGGAGTCACCAAAGCAGCGATGAATGGCTTTGCTTTCCATCGCATCGTTTAACGGCGTTGCTGTGCCATGCGCGTTGATGTAACCAATGTCTTGCGCTGTAAGTCCTGCATTGGCCAACGCTTTTTTCATCGCTTCTTCTGCGCCTAACCCTTCTGGATGTGGTGCGGAAATATGGTGTGCGTCTGAGCTGTCGCCAGCTCCGAGAAGAGCAACGGGCGCAGGTGTTTTGCTTAGCAACATTAATGCTGCGGTTTCACCGATATTGATGCCGTTGCGATGTTGGTCAAACGGCTTACAAAGGGTATCGGATAGAGCTTCTAAACCGTTAAAGCCGTTTAGTGTGAGGCGACAAATGGTATCCACACCACCCACAATAACTGCATCAACAATGCCAGAGCGAATCAGGCGTTGCGCGGTTAAAAAGACACGGCCACTAGAAGAACAGGCGGTTGAAACTGAGTAATGTGGGCCGCTCAAATCAAAGTAGGCGGCAATAAAATCGCTGCAGTTGCCAAGCTCTTGTTTGGTGTAATGGTAGTCGGCAGGAAAATTACCCTTTGCCAGCTTTTCACCAAATGCGATTTCGCCATCTGAAATGCCAGATGTGCTGGTGCCGATCACGACTGCGATACGGTCACGACCATATTTAGCAATGGCGTCACGCACGTCGCCTTCGATTTGCTGCAAAGCCGAAAGTGCGAGGCGGTTGTTTCTCGTATCAAACTGGCTGAGTGCGGGTGGTAATTGCGGTAACGTCTGTGCGATTCGACCGATTACTGTTTGGCGGCCTGAATTTAAAATATCTCGGTCAACCACCATGTTGGATGGCTTCGCTCCCGATAAACACTGGTGGATGAGCGCATCATCTTGTCCCATGGCAGAGTGAAAGCCACAGGCCTGAATATACAAAGGTTGAGAAGAGCGAATAGGCATATTGTTATTCTAAATTGTTCTTAATTAATCTGATGTTGCAGTGTTTGAATAGAAATTGAAAACTGATGTTTGAGGTGATGAAAATCAATCTTACCCTCTAACTTGTTAGAAGAGCTGTATTGAATCTCAATGATCTTTTCACCGTCGCTATCAAAGATGGCGCGAGAATTATTTTTATCAATAATTCGCCACCTTACCTCATTTAACGATCCTTCCCAAGCGGAACTCGGCCAGAGCGTGATCATCAGGTTAAATAATACCTGTTCTGGCTGCGGTAGCGAACCTTGTAAACCGTTGAGCACTTCGGTTTGAATTTGTTCTCCATCGTAAGACAGTGAGAGTACTCTTGTCCCCCAGGATGAAAAGCCTGCCAACACCACTTCGTTGTTGGTCACTTGCAGTTGTACCGGAAGTTGCTCAGATGTGGTTTTACCATCTATTGCCCAAGAAGCCGTAATTAACTGACTGGCAGACAACTGATAGCCCAAGCTTGCGGGAGTGGGCAAGCTAACTTGGGTGTGCTCGGCAATGTCGACCAGAGGCGTCGATTGGTGAGGGACCAAGCTGCATGCACTTAAAAACAGACTCAGTACGATTAACGTCGCGCAGCGAAAAGCATGGTTAAAAATCATGACGTCGTTTCCTCTGTTTTAATCGCAATCGGAGAGAGCAGCCAAGCAACAAAAATACCACTTAACACCGTAATGCCGAAACTGTGAATCGCGTGAGTTTGGCTGAGTGATAGCAACCCAAATGACAGCACAGTGGTTATTGCCGAAAGGGTGATCGCCAATAGTGTGCTCACGCTGCGGGCTTTCTCGGCAAAGAACAGAGTGTAATCGATCCCGATACCAAGAATGAGCACCAAGCCAAGCAAGTTGAATAGGTTTAATGTTGTTCCCATCGCGACTGCCGTTGCCAGACCGCAGGCGCAAGCAATCAATGATGGCAGTAAAACTCGCCAACTGTGTTGCAGACCGTACCGCTTGATTAATACCAGAAAGATCACAGCACTGGCGGCTGCCAATAGTTCCATGATTTTGATTCGGTATTCACCAAATAGGGCGGATATTTCCTCAGCTTTGTTTAGATAAACAACATCAGACTGCGATTTGGCAAATGCCTTAACAACGGCGGAGTCTTGCAATTGGTTTAACACCACTACCGTTGCAGATTTTCCTTTGATCTTACCCAAATGGAGAAAACGCACAGGCGCTGATACTGGGTTTTGCAAGTACTGATCAACCGTGACAGGGATAAAGTCGGCGTCCATTTTAGGCTTTTTACTTAAGCTCAGTCCGGAAGCTAGTGGGCTGGATTGTGTCGCGTAAAGATCGCGAATCAATTGATAGTCTTGTTGCTGACGCTCCACCGAGCTCAAGTAGCGGCTCAGACTTTGGTAGCTTTCGATGGTGCTGTCCGCTTTCCACGCTTCTAATGTTGGCGTCAAAGACTCCAGCTTTTTCATTAGGTTTTCGTCATCGTCGGCGGTAACGACCAACATTTGCTGCGAAGATTGCATGCCACTAAGCGTCGTAATCAAGGTTTCTTGCTGCTTGAGATCGTTCGGCATCGTTTGCAGTAGACGAATGTCGTCATCGTAGTTCAATTGCAGCAAGAAAAAGCCACTCGCAACCACACATAACATCGGCAATCCGACTTTAATTCGAGGTTGATTCCAAAGCGTTAACCATTTCGCCAACAGTGATTGTCCCGGTAATGTCGAAATGGATCGCGATGGGTTACGAGCCAGTATCGGATACCAAGCCACCACGGTGACGTAAGCGGCAATCAGACCAATGGATGAAAACAGAGCAAGCTGCTGCAAACCAGGAAACGGTGCCACTAACATGCCCAAATAGCCGATCAAGCTGGTGATTAAGCCAAGTGTGATAGCTATGAAAATATGCTTTAATCCTTGCTCGCTATCCCATTCATTTCCCGCCGCAAGACGTTCGGTTAGGTAGTGGAATGCGTAGTCGATAGACACGCCGATTAAACTTGCGCCAAACACTAAACTGAACAGATGGACTTTTCCAAAAATCCACGTTGTCACTGACAACGCAACGAGCAAACCAATGGTGATGGAAAGCAGTGCCAGAGACAGCGGCATCACACTCCGAAAGACCAGCAAGAACAATGCAATGATACCGAGTAGAGAGAATACACCGATGGTGCTGATCTCCGATTTTGCACTTTGCGTACCAAAGTCGGCGTAAAATAGAACGCCAGTATGTGCGACTTCAGCGCCATATTTCTGCGCGACGCTTTGTTCTAGCGCTTGAATATCAGGGACTGCAAGCTGCCCAGTTAGGCTATAAGGCGAGTCTTTTAGTTCGGCAGTAATAAGCAAGTATTGAGCATCGCCTTTTTCGACGGACAGATAGCCGTTATCCAATCGGAAAGAGGACGATTGCTGGGTAACTTGGCTTAAATAATCACGAAATAGCAAGAAAGGGTCATTTTGTAACTCTTGCCCAGTCACCCCAGAAAACGGGTTGTACAGCGACTGAATCACATGCTGCACTTGCTGTTCTGGATTTTGGCTTAAACGCTCTCGTTGTTCAGGCGTCAGCAATTGGAAGCGGTGCTTAAAGTAGTAACTCGCCCAAGCTTGCTGTTCTTGAGGTGAGATTTTTCCTACCACATCGCGAAAATGATTACTTTGGCGTAACCCCTTATCAAATTCAGCGGCCGCTGCAAAAAGGGCATTTTTGTCCGGCGCTGTGATCACGAAAATGACTTTGTCGCTCATACTTGCCGAGACCGACTCAAAGGCTTGCTCAGCCACCGGGTTTTGTTGGTTCTTCGGCAGCAGTTTTAAAATGTTGGTCTCAATCGGAGATTCTGCACTCCAAACCCATTGTTTGAGTAGCAACGCGCCCGCTAAAACAACGAGATTGAGCCAAACCAGAGCAAAGGTGTGAGTGCCAAGACTGAGTTTAGAAACGGAATTGAGCGTCTTCGGCATCCGTGAGTTCCTGAGGTAGAGAGGTCTGGTTCGTAAACGTGATTTCGGTTTTATCGCCGCGCAGCTCTTGTAGGGTTAGGCGATCAATGTGCGTTTTACCGGAAAGAGTGATGGATTGAAACACCGCATTTAATGGCGACTGTTTGGGCACTAAAACGAGCTGCCAATGATTGTTCTCAACTGAAAAATCGAGTGTGAATTGTTCTTGCAGTGCAGAAGTATCCCCGTGGAACACGGATAAAAACACATGGCTAA
Organism: Vibrio sp. 1401; assembly: GCF_033340295.1. Classification (NCBI taxonomy): domain Bacteria; kingdom Pseudomonadati; phylum Pseudomonadota; class Gammaproteobacteria; order Vibrionales; family Vibrionaceae; genus Vibrio; species Vibrio sp. 1401. The sequence goes on along the minus strand of NZ_JAWOWF010000023.1, from coordinate 55,373 downwards.
AGTAGAACGCCATTGGGTTTTCTTCTGCAGAGATCGTTTTCGGAGCTTGGTCGGCAAAAGTCTGACGAAGTTTGTTTTCCGTCAATACCAAATTGACTGCGAAAGGTTCTGTTTGTTGCCACAACAAGCCATGTGTTTTGCTCAGTGTGAACTGACCTTTAGAGGTTAAAGGTTGACTAAACATTTCCAGATGACGCTGCTGCGTAAAATCTCCGCGTACGATTTCATGCTGAGACAACTGCTGTTGAAGCGACGCCAAATCCGTTACGTTTGCTGTCGGTGTGGCCAGTGCTGGAACAGAAAATATCAACAAAAAAGAGAGTAACCACTTTTGCATTAGTTCCGGCTCCCATGGTTGTGCCATTGCTCTACTTTATCTAAAAAGACTGCTGGAGACACAAAGCACATCTCTTGCTTTTCAATGGATACGGCGACTTGCGTTGTATGCGCTTTGCACATACGTTGATTCGTTTCGGCGTCGTAAATCACGTAATCCACACGTAAGCGGTTTTCCCACTCCGTGAGTTGCGCGGTAATACGAATGGTGTGATTAAACGGAATCGCCTTCACGTATTTAACGCGCGTATCGATGATCGGCCACATGTACCCAGAGTCTTGCATATCGCGATAGCTGTATTGGAGCTTCTCCATCAGCACACGACGCGCTTCTTCAAAATATCGAAAGAAGTTGCCGTGATAAATCACGCCCATCGGGTCAGCATCTTGGAATGAGGTGACCATAGTCACCTCCGCTTCTAATGGGTAGAGAACCTGCTCTTGCATTATACCTCCACGTAGAGTGGCCAATGACGTTGCTGAATGCGTTCAATGAAATGACGCAAATCTTGTTCTAACGGGCGATCTTCAATCACAAACTCAAACTCGCTCAGTACGGCGTCACGAATTACTCGCAAACTCTGACTCATGTGGTGTTCGTCCAATTCGTTATGACGGCGACGAATCTCAACCGCTTGAACGCTTGCTAGGAGTGAAGCCGCAGCAACTTGCTCTGTTAACTCAAGTACGCGTAAGCAATCACGAGCCGCGATGGTGCCCATGCTCACTTTGTCTTGGTTGTGACATTCGGTTGAGCGAGAAAAAACGCTTGCTGGCATGGTGTTTTTCAACGCTTCTGCCGTCCAAGCTGAGATACCAATCTGAACCGCTTTAAAGCCGTGGTTGATCGGTTTACGCTCGCCTTCTGCACCGGTTAAGTTAAATGGCAGGCCGTTATTGAACTTGTAATCCATCAATTGCGCCATCTGACGATCCAGCAAATCAGCTAAGTTGGCAATGTTCACTTTCAACGTATCCATCGCCATTGCGATATGACCACCGTAGAAGTGACCGCCGTGCAGAACGCGCTCATTGTCGCCATCGATGATTGGATTGTCGTTGGCACTATTTAGTTCATTCTCAATCAATTGACGTAGCCAAGGCAGTGAGTCTTGCACCATGCCAATGACGTGTGGCGCACAACGTAGCGAGTAACGATCTTGCAGTCGGTCGCTATTGCGTGGCGGACGCTCAGCATTGAGATCATCACGCAGCCAAGCCGCAACTTGCTGTTGACCAGGATGAGGTTTTACCGCAAACAACGCTTCATCAAAGTGGAAGTCATTACCTTGCATACCCACAGAGACCATCGCGGTAATCTTGGTGCACAGCTGCGTTAGGTATTCTGCGCGTTTGTAGGCAAGACAGGCGAGGGCAGTCATCACGGATGTACCGTTCATTAACGCCAAACCTTCTTTTGGTTTTAGGCGAATTGGCTCAATGCCCAGCTCTGCAAACACTTCTTGTGTTGGTCGCACATCGCCTTTGTAAAGCACTTCACGCTCGCCAATTAAGGTCGCTGCTAGGTAAGACAGAGGCGTTAAATCGCCACTTGCGCCCACAGAGCCTTCTTGTGGAATACGCGGCGCAATATCGTGATTGATAAGCGTAACGATTTGGTTCAACAGACCGTGAGACACGCCAGATACGCCTTGCGACAATGAACATAAACGTGTCGCCAACACCGCACGAGCTTGCTCATGAGAAAGGATTTGACCTAAGCCACAGCCATGGAAGCGCGTAAGGTGCAACGGAAGTTCATCCACAAGAGCAGGTGGAATCGCCACAGTGCATGAATCGCCGTAACCCGTGGTCACGCCGTAAATAACGCCTTCTTCCTTCAGTAATCGTTCCAGAAACGCCACGCCACGATCAATTTTCGCGGTAAATTCTGGCGAGGTGTTCATGTGTGCCTTTGCACCTTGAGCAATGGCAACGACATCTTCGATGGTTAAAGATTGGGCACCAAAAGTGATGTTGTGATTATTGTTGTTTGTCATGTGGCTGATTACTTAAAGTCCAGAAGTTAAAAAAGTTGTACCACTGTAACGGCGCTTGCAGTGTGTGGTGTTCTAATCTTTGTGCGTACTGTTGAACAACGTGTTCTAGTGCCTGCTGACGTTCCTTGCGCGGTAGCGTGATTTGGTCACTAAAGTGTTCAAAGTACACATTAAAATGCGGAGTGTTTGCTTCATCGTCGCGTAGGCCGAAGAGTAGATAAACCGGCGCTTTTAATACCGAGGCCAGCATGAATGGGCCTTGCGGAAATGGCGCTGGTTTACCAAGAAAATCTGCCCAAACGACACGATTTTCTTTGCTGGTAGAAGTGCGATCGCCAACGATCACCACCCATTCGCCTTGCTCGATTTTTTGTTGAAGCAGAATCGCGGTGTCTGGTCCCATTGAGCTGACTTGAATCAAATTCAGTTCCGAGTTTGGGTTTACCGCCTTCATTACCGCATTAAATTGTTCAGCGTGTTGGGTAAATACCAAGGCGTTGATTTTGACATGAGAGTGTCGACGACCAAGCGCGCGGCAGAGTTCGATATTGCCAAGGTGCGAGCCTAAAATGAGCACGCCTTGTTTTTTCTGCGCCATCTCTTCGAAATGATGCTGGCCGTGAATGGTTAGGTTATCGACGTTAAAGTCACCTTGCCAGGCAGCCAGTTTGTCGAGCATGGTTCGCCCAAAGGAAAGCAGATGATGATAGCTGTCCAACTGCTTTGGCAGTGCGATGTTCTGCTGCGCTGCGTAGTGCTGTAAGTTGTTCAGGTAAACCTCAGACGCTTCACGGGCAGATTTACCCGTGAAGTGGTAGTAGCGCATGACTAGCTTTAAAATCAGGTCGAACGCTTTTCTACCGAACAAGCGGTAAACCGCGAGCAAGGTTTTGATGCCTAAAATCGTGCCTTGTTCTTTTCGTTTCGACCAGTGGGCATTGCTGTCGTCTGTGTGACGGCGCTTTCTGGCGAGTAGCGAGGGTATACGCGGCAACATGCCAAAAAATAGGCGAGTGTGCATCCAGCTTATCTTGACGTTATCCCACAATGCGTCGAAGTGGGAAATGCCACCTTCAGGGTAGATCACGCGCGTTGGAACAAAATCAATATCGACGCCTTCCCAGTACATTCGCACCAGAATCTCGATATCAAAATCCATGCGTTTGCCGATGTTGTACTTGTTCAACACGGCGACCGTTTTCGCCACTGGGTAGGCGCGAAAACCGCACATGCTGTCTTTGATAGACAGTGACAAGGTTTCTATCCACACCCAAATGTGCGTAGCGTAGCGACCATACAGACGGGCTTTAGGTACGCTCGCGTCGTATATCGGTTGGCCAGAAATCAGGTTATCTGGTTTTGTTTCGCTGGCGCTGAGCAATTTTGGTAGTGCTTCTAGGTCGTGTTGACCATCTGCGTCGATTTGAATGGCGTGCGTAAAACCAAGTTGGTGAGCTTGATGTAGGCCAGCCATCACCGCGCCACCTTTACCTTGGTTTTCGCTCAAACTAATCAGTTTTATCAGCCCTTGCTCACTCAACGCTGAAAGCGCTTGTTTGGTGTCTTCATTGCTGCCGTCGTCCACGACAAGCACTGGCAAATCGAAAGAGGATAACGACGCAACCACGTCTGCAATTGTGCTGCCGTGGTTGTAGCAAGGAATTAAAAAGCAGGGACGGTAATCACTCACGTGACTCACCCAGTTTCATTTTGCCTGAAGAGTGAGTCACCAAGGTTTCACCGTTTTTCGATGTGTACTTAAAGGTCAATTTCTCGCGCTCATTGTCCCAAGAGAGTGAGAGACAAACGTCGGCGTTTGGCAGAATCGGCTCTTGAAATTTGATGACTTCCATTCCTTTAAATACCTTGGGAGTGTTCAAATATTGAACGGCGCAGAACAACGCCCAGTCAATTTGAGTGACGCCGGGTAAAAGAGGAAAGTGACTGAAATGACCTTGGAAATCTAAGATGTCAGCATCCACACGCAGCGAAAGCTCCGCGGTGTGGTCACTCACTTCAATATTCTGAATGGTTGGTTTTCTTTTATCCATGTTACTAGCTTTATTGGAATAGTTTTTCAATTTCAGCAACTTGGCGTTTGCCTTGGCTGTTCAATGGAATTTCGTCGACCACTCGGAATTTTCTCGGGATAGCGATCGGTTCTAGCCAATTGCGCAGTGCCTTGCGAAGCTCAAGCCAAAATTTGCCTTTACCAAGTTCATTAAGCACATCGCTGCCTTTATCGTTAAGTACGATGATCGAGACTAACGTGAGGCGACCAGATTCTTCCATTGGGATCACCACGCTTTCTTGAACCCACGGCAATTGCTCTAAACGTTTTTCCACTTCGACAAGGGAAATACGCTTTTCTTCGACTTTGACGATTCGGTCAGTGCGTCCACGCAATTCAAAAGAAATACTATCATGGAAATAGCATTCATCCGCAGTTTGGTACCAAGTGTTTTCATCAATGTGTGGCGAGCGGAGCTTTAAACAATTCTCATGGTTACGCTCGGCTTCAACACCAGGGAATAACGTCCAAGGAGTGCTGGCTACGTGCTGCTGACGGTAAGCGATGCCGCCGGTTTCTGTGCTGCCAAAAACTTCAATAGGAAGTGACCCAAACAACTGCTGGCTGTGCTGCGCCGCTTGGTTTGGCAAAGGGCCACCAGAAGAAAATACACACCGAATCGCAACCGGATTGTGCTCTTCACTGAGTCGTTTTAGTAACGCAGGGCTGCTTACTAGCGTGGTGTCAGCATCAGCGTGATGGACAATTTGCTCTGGGAACTCAAGGTTGTGTGCTGAAAATGGACGTGCAGAGCACAAAGGCCACAATACGCGGAACAGCAAGCCGTAAATGTGTTGATGAGAAACGGTGCTTTCAACGCGTGTGCTGGCAACCGTGTCGCCCCATAGGTTATCTAGAATAGAAACTTCGATGTCGAGCTGTTTCAGCGTTTTTGCAATGGCTTTTGGTGTGCCGCTTGAACCCGAAGTGAATAGCGTTACCGGTATTTCCGCCAGGTTTAATTCACGCCAAAAATAAGGTTGTTTGGCCTCTGACTCGTTAATCACGGTGGTTTCTAGCAATGATTGAGCTTCGATCAAAAGCGAGCTCACCAGTTCTGGAACCGAGACATCGGCATCATGCAGCAACAAATCGTAGTGCTCACTGAGCTCTTTGAGTGCTTCTGGTTGGTAATTACCAGGTAATACAATGGATTTTCCTGCATAACTACAAGCAAAAAAGCCAACGGCAAACAGGTAGCTGTTGCCAAAACACAACGCAATGTTTTGCGTTGGTTGGGTTTCTAACTGCTGAGCAAGTGTTGCGACGTGCTGCTGGAAATCACCCCACGTGATAACCGTGTCGCGCTCGTAAGAGACTGGGGATTGCTCAGACCTCTCTGCGATGAACAAGGTCGCTAGGGAGGTAAAGCTCGAATACGTTGTATTCATACGATTAGTGTTCCTTTCGAACAAATTGACGCACGATCCATTCTCCAGCGAACAAGCCACCAGCAAGTAAGTAGCTGATGAGGCCGTTATAAAGCGTCCATATTTTTACTGGTAGGAAACAGGTATAGAGTGCAACAGCAGCGTTGAGCGTAAAAAAGGCGCACCAAACCATCGTCACTTTGCGAGTGTAAGTCACGCCACTAGCCGGAAGGTCGGGTTCTTGCAAGCGAGCAAGCCTCTCTATGATCGATTGCGGCTGTTTTAAGCTCAGTCCAAATACACACAGCATACATACATTGACAACGACAGGGTAAAACTGAAGCCACCCATGTTGTTTAAACACCATGCCAAGCGTAATTAGGACAATGCCAACAGCGCCCGTAACGAGCGCCAAGAACTTAAACTCTTTTAGTGGGGTCTTATTTGCGACGAAAACACGCAAAAGTAACGCAGCAATTAACAAGCCCCCAACTAAGTTCAAGCCAAATTTATCTATACCGAAATAGACGGCGAAGGGGTAGGCAAACAGTACAATTGCAGACAGACCAGTCAGCAATTGGCGCATTAACTTTCCTTCAATAACTCAGTAACAGCGTTAACCACATCGTCGACGGTTCTTACTGTACTAAACTCTGCCGGCTTGATTTTTTTGCCAGTGACATTCTGTAGGTGTACGACCAAATCAACGGCGTCAATGCTATCAAGATCGAGATCTTGGTATAAGTGCGCATCTGATTGAATGTCGGCTGCATCAATTTCGAACAGCTCAACAAGCGCATCTTTAACTTGTTCAAATACTTGACCTTTATTTACATCAGTCATGAATATACCTACAACTTATTCATTAGTTTGAGAAGAAACGTATTTCGCTAGATTTGCTACAGACGCAAAGTGTTCGCGCGTATTTGAGTCGTCGGCATCAATAACGATGTTGTATTGTTTTTTTATTGCGAGTCCAAGCTCAAGCGCGTCGATAGAATCTAAGCCAAGTCCATCACCAAAAAGTGGTGCATCCGTTTCAATATCATCTACGGTTAAATCTTCAAGGTTTAAAGCATCAATAATAAGTTGCTTAATGTCGTTGTGTAACTGTTCCACTGGGACCTGCTTATTAATAAAAGTTTTCTGGAAAAATGTTTTCAGCTAGGTGCTGTTGTAAGCGTCGCGCCGCTATTGTCGGCGACGTAGTTTGCTTTATAAAGGGGGTAATCTCAACTTTATCCTTAACTTCAACCCTGAAAAAGGGCTTTGTTGCCGGTACTTGATACCATTTTTTCTCTTTTGTGAGGAAACTTGGCGTTACCGTAATATGGACAACTCTTAAATCTCGTTCTGTTCTTACCGCAATTTGTGCTGCACCGCGTTGTAATTTCGGCTCTACACCTGGTGTTGTTCTTGTTCCTTCAGGGAATATAAGCAACACGTTGCCTTTGTTAAATCGTTCATCACAAAGTGCTAATAAATCATCCGGTGCTTCATTGGGAATATATCCGGCTGCTTTTACGATGTGCTTCATAAAAGGATTCGACCATATTGCCGATTTTACTAAACAGTCGCAGCGATTTAATTGTGAAGCAATGAGAACGTAATCGATTAAACTAGGGTGGTTGGCAACAATTAAACAATTACGATCTTGTTGAAGAATATCGGCACCAATAATTTGATAATCGATTGCGCCACTTAGCTTCATCAATTTACAAAATGTGTTGAATGAATATCGAATCGCACCCTGAACTTTATATTCGCGTTCCGTTTGGTCTGAAACAAAAATACGAATGGTCGGAATAACAATGAAACTCAGTACTAAACCACCTAACCCAAATACTGAAAAACAAAAGCCTGTTGCTAGCACACGCCAATACTGATTTAAGCGAGTCATTTTTTGTGCCATTCCCAAGCTTGATGCGGAGCGAAAATAGTCCACTGGCTTTTATCTAACAAGTATTGTTGCAAAAATACTAAACCTTGAGGAAGAGGATGACCGGAACGTTCTGCGTTTATGGAGCTTTGTATCGCGAAATTGTCTCCATGAGAAAGTATTAAGCCAAGTCCAAACCCTTGGTATTGTTGGTTTTCATATTCTAAATAAGAGTCAGGCATAGGCTCATCAAAATCAACAAGCAGCACTTTTTTGTCAGGATTGTCGGACAAAAACAGCCATGCTTCTAATATTGCGCTTTGGAATGTGTTTTCTGCCGCAGCGATAGAAGTTAGGGGAATGGGTTGTTTAGTTGCGATAGTGGCAAGCCCTGCGGCGGTATTGTGCACCGATTGAGAAAAAGCCATCGGAGACGCCTCTTCTCCATTAATTATATCTTCAACTAGTGCGACGCTGCGATGCAGTTCACCATGACGGCTTGAAAATACAAGGTAATCAACTTGATGTTGATTAAGCATTTCGATTGCAGTTTGTACCGCCAGTTTACTGAGTGGGCTCATTCTTCTGCGCATCATCGCAGGAATATTTGCAACATTGATTTTGCCATCTTCTGGCCATTTTATCTCTGTTGCCCATTGTTTCCATTCATTGGATTCGGATAAACCGAATGAATTCGCTGTCCACGCATCAATATTGAACGAAATGTTGATCTTCGAGTTTGGCATATTGGGTTAAATTGTTTATTTTACAGCTCGATACAAATTGGGGTTGACCCAAATTCACAATAAAAAGGAAATTATCATGTCGCGTTTTAAGCTGTATGTCTCGTTATTATTAACTTTGCTTCTTGTTGGTTGTGGACGAGTACAACCTGTAATGAATGTGGAGGATACTCCAGTTGCTTATGATCTTCAAAATAAACAAGTAAAAATGGCCATAGTGCAATCAGCAACTAACCGAGGCTGGACGATCGAAGAAGTAAGCCCTGGTGTTCTTATTGCAAAAATCCACGTTCGTAAACACTCTGCAGAAGTAAAAATCCCATACAATAATAAATATTACTCAATTATTTATCTCAACTCAGTAAATCTCAAAGCAAGTGATGGCAAAATCCACCGCAATTACAATCGTTGGGTAAACAACTTGAATGTTGATATTCAGCGAGCTATTGCATTGTTGGGCAATCAATCTCAACAATAAAACTATTAATTGCAGTTAGGTTTTTCCGTGTTAAATCAAAATAATGACCCTTTTAATGCTTTTGAAGCGAAGACAGAAGCTCAGAAGTTATCTTTTGCACCAATCGTGTTCCAGACCGCCAAAACGCTTCGAGATTTAGGTATTTTAGCCGCTTTAGACAGCGCTGGCGCACAAGGCATGAGTGCCACAGATATTGCCGAGAAAACGGGAGTATCAGAATATGGTGTTAAAGTACTGTTGGATATGGCGATTAGTGCGCATATTGTTTTATGGGAACGACCTAACTATTCGCTTGCAAACCTTGGTTTTTACCTTCTTCATGATGGTATGACGAATGCAAACATGGATTTTACGGCAGATGTTTGTTACGCCGCGATGATGCATTTGACGGAAGCAATTCAAGAAGGTAAACCGTCTGGTTTGAAAGAGTTGGGCAATTGGGAGACCATCTATCAAGGTCTATCGACGTTACCAGAACAAGCCAAACAGAGCTGGTTTAAGTTCGATCATTTCTATTCGGATCGCTCGTTCCCACTTCTGCTTAAAGAGGTATTTGCAAGCAAGCCAAAGCATCTTGTGGATATTGGCGGAAATACGGGAAAATGGGCGATTCAGTGTTGTAAACATGACCCTGACGTTCAAGTGACGATTGTTGATTTACCGCAACAATTAGAAGTAGCGATGAAGAATGTTTCAGAAAACCAGTTCGTCGAGCGTGTACGTCCATACCCTGCAAACATGCTTGATAAAGCACAAACATTGCCTGAGCATGCTGACGTATGGTGGATGAGCCAGTTCTTGGATTGCTTTTCCCCAATTGAGATCCTCAATATCCTTAAAAAAGTTAAAGCCCAGTTAACGAAGGGAGATACTATTTACGTATTGGAGCTGTTTTGGGATGCTCAAAAATACGCGGGAGCTTCCTATAGCCTTAATGCCACTTCTCTTTATTTTACCTGTTTAGCTAACGGTAATAGTCGCTTTTATCGCAGTGATGATTTCTTAGAAATTGTCGAAGCGGCAGGTTTATCTGTCGTTGAAAGAACCGACAATATTGGCCTTGGTCATACCTTATTAAAACTACAAGCAAACTAAATTCAGAATGAAAACAGAGCTCAAGCAAGTTGTTGTCGTAGGAGCGGGGCCATCAGGTTCAACCGTTTCTGCCTTATTAAAATCGCGTGGCATAGATGTTGTTGTCTTAGAAAAAGCGACTTTTCCACGTTTTTCCATAGGAGAAAGCCTACTCCCTGCATGTATGGAAGTTGTTGAACAAGCAGGAATGACCAATGCAGTAAAGCAGTTTGGCTTCCAGTATAAAGATGGTGCTGCATTTCGTCGTAATGGCGTATACACCCAGTTCGACTTTACAAACAAATACACGCCAGGACCGGGCACGACGTTTCAGGTTCAACGTGCCAGCTTTGATAAAGTATTGGCAGATAGCGCTGAAGAGCAAGGCGTAGAGATTCGCTATCAGCATGAACTGCTCAATCTAGTGTTTGAAGGGAAAAAGTCTCGATTAGAAGTGCTCGACTCAAATAAGAAGGCTTATCAAATCGAAGCAGATTTTGTGTTGGATGCAAGTGGCTTTGGGCGTGTTTTGCCACGCTTGTTGGAGCTAGAAGAACCTTCTTGTCTTCCGCCTAGAAAAGCGATCTTTACCCATATCGAAGATCATATCTCTCCCCAAGAGCCGGAATACGACCGCAACAAAATTTTAATTTCAGTTCATCCTGAAAATCACGACGTATGGTACTGGCTAATCCCATTCTCTAATGGTACTTGTTCGTTTGGTGTGGTGGGTGAGCCAGAATTTTTCGAACAATACCCAGAAGATAAGATTGCAGCGTTGCAGCAGTTAGCCAATGAAGAGCCGGGTTTGGCTTCTTTGTTGCGAAATGCGAATTACCCGAATCCAGCAGGCGAGTTGGGTGGCTATTCTGCTAACGTCAAACGTTTAGCGACAGAGCACTACGCGTTGCTTGGTAATGCAGGTGAGTTTCTTGATCCTGTATTTTCATCGGGTGTCACTATCGCCATGAAATCGGCAGAGTTTGCAGCGGACTGCGTGGTTCGTCAGCTGAATGGTGAAAAGGTTGGTTGGCAAGAAGAGTACTCGCAACGCTTAATGGTGGGAGTGAACACATTCCGCACTTATGTGGAAGGCTGGTACAACGGCACGTTGCAAGATGTGATTTTCTATCAAAACCCGAACCCACGTATTAAACAGATGATTAGTGCGATTTTGGCTGGATATGCTTGGGATACGAATAACCCTTACGTAAAACAAAGTGAGCAGCGTTTGTCGACGCTTGCAGAACTGGTTCGGGAAGCTGAACTGTAAGAATATACATTCGCTTATCCGAGAATCAGTAAACCTAGGTCTTACCAAAAAAATTGGTAAGACCTTTTTAATGCCTCTTTACTTTTACTTCTAGCGTGTTGGAGACACATTGACCACTTACATCGGTGTGTATCGAATTTGAGAATTTTTATGGTGACATTGATCACATCTAGAATTCCTATTGCTGATATTTATATTAAATTTGTAGGAAATGGATTACATTCTGGGAGTGTTCCCTACATCTGGCTTCGTTGTGAAAACGGTTTATAAGCAACTGTATAAGTTAGTAAAGTTCCAAAAACTACACCAAAAAAAAGACAAGTTTCTTACCAAATCAATTCGCTTGGTGAGTTCGAGCCATCGACTACGCCAAACGCTTCCTCTACTTTCTAAAATTGTCGAAGAACATGACGCATCAACGGTCTCTTCGATTGCAGATCCCGAGAACGCGGTAGCGTGGGGAGGTAAAGTTTCTCCAGAGTTCAAATCTAAAGTCATCCGTATTAGTAAAGAGCTAAAGATCAATCATAATCATCTTATGGCGTGCATGGCATTTGAAACTGCTGAAACTTTCAGTCCAAGCATCAAAAATGGTTCCGGAAGCGGGGCTACAGGGTTAATTCAATTTATGCCCTCTACCGCAGAGTCATTAGGAGTGAACACAAAGACTCTTGCGAGAATGAGCGCGCTTGAACAACTTGACTATGTGAAAGCGTACTATTGGCCCTATCGAAATAAAATTAATAGCTTAGAAGATGCTTACATGGCCATTCTCTACCCTGCTGCGATTGGTAAACCGCCGTCTTTCGTTTTGTTCAGACAAGGCTCAATTGCCTATCGACAGAATGCAGGTATCGACCGCCACAAAACGGGGAAAATCACGCTTAATGATGTTTCCTACAAAGTGAGGAAAAAATTAGAAAAAGGTTTGCAGCCCAATTTCATGGGCTAAGATTGTGTCATGTTCCTAGTTTTTCGCGCATGAATCCTTCTGTTACTTCACGGGGATTCTGATACACTACGCGCCCATTTCCTCTGTTGAGACCTTTCTATGCCATTTTCTAAGCTTGGTTTAAGCGCATCGATTGCTGATGCAGTAAAAGCGCTAGGTTATGAAAAACCCACATCTATCCAACAAAAAGCCATTCCAATCGTATTGCGTGGCCGCAATTTAATTGCAGCAGCGCAAACGGGCACAGGTAAAACGGCCAGTTTTGTTCTGCCAATCTTAGAAAAGCTTAGTCGAGGCGAAACGCAACGTAAAAAACGCGCTCGTGCGATTATCCTAACGCCAACACGCGAACTTGCGCTTCAGGTTCATCAAAGTATTGAAGCTTATGGTAAAAACTTACCATTACGCTCAATGGCGATGTTTGGTGGTGTGGATTATGCACCACAAAAACAAGCCTTGATCGAGGGTGTCGATATTGTGGTAAGCACGCCTGGGCGCTTGATTGATCTGTACGGTCAACGCGCGATTCACTTTGATGAAGTGGAAATGCTAGTGCTTGATGAAGCCGACAAAATGTTGGATATGGGATTCATCGATGCGATCGACAAAATCGTCGACTGTATGCCAGAACATGTGCAAAGTTTGCTGTTCTCAGCGACGTTATCTAACCCTGTTCGTGACTTGGCGAAAAATGCGATTATTGATCCTGAAGAGATCACGATTGCAAAGCACAGTGCCTCAAAATCAAATATTAAACAGTGGATCACGACCGTCGATAAAGACATGAAGTCGTCGCTGTTAAGTCACTTGCTTAAAGAAAATGACTGGTCGCAAGTACTGGTATTTATTGAAACTAAACACGGCGCAGCCAAACTGGTAAGCCAACTTGAGAAACGTGGCATTGTGGCAGAAGCATTCCACAGTGGCCGTAATCAGCGTGTTCGCCAGGAATTAATAGAAAAGTTTAAAGCGGGTGAAATCCAGTACTTAGTCGCAACCGGCGTTGCTGCGCGCGGTATTGATATTGATAATCTGCCAGTTGTCATCAACTACGATTTACCTTACCCAGCGGATGAGTATGTACATCGTATTGGTCGTACAGGTCGTGCTGGCGCGAAAGGTGAGGCGATATCACTGGTTTCAAAAGACGACTTTAAGAACCTCTGCATGATTGAAAGTCGTTTAGGGCACTTGCTAGAGCGAGTGGAAATTGAAGGTTTTGCGCCAAGAAAGCCAGTACCAGTTTCAATTTTAAATTACGTGCCTAAGAATAAACGTAAACCGCACGATAAGCGCGAATCAAAATAGCCAGTTTATCCCATGATCTAAAAGCCGCATTCTTGCGGCTTTTTGCGTTTTTAGGCATCCAATTATGTAGCCATCGCGACGGTTTCTATTCGGTAATGAGGAAAAAAGTTAATCAGTGTCATACGCTTAACACGTAAAGTGAATCAAGGTGCGTTAAGCTTTTGTCAATTATCTGTCCGCAGGTTTGCACAAGGTAAGGAATGGGCGCAAACTTTTTTGCTTGCTAATGAATGCATAAGATGGGGCACAAATGAAAACAGGTGATAAGCAATTCGCCGTTATTGGTCTTGGCCGATTTGGTTTGGCAGTGTGTAAAGAGTTACAAGATTCAGGCGCTCAAGTTTTAGCCGTTGACATCAACGAAGACAGAGTTAAAGAAGCCGCCAGTTTTGTTAGTCAGGCGGTTGTGGCTAACTGTACTCACGAAGAGACGGTTGCTGAGCTCAAACTTGATGATTACCATCGGAGCGGATGTCAATGCCAGTATTCTTGCGACATTGATTGCTAAAGAGGCGGGAGTAAAGTCAGTATGGGTTAAAGCCAACGACCGCTTCCAAGCTCGTGTTCTGCAAAAAATTGGCGCAGACCACATTATCATGCCTGAGCGTGACATGGGGATACGTGTCGCGCGTAAAATGCTCGATAAACGGGTTCTTGAGTTCCACCCATTAGGCAGTGGCTTAGCTATGACGGAGTTTGTGATTGGCTCTCGTTGGATGGGTAAGACACTAAGTGATTTGGCTCTGTGCAAAGTCGATGGCGTGCAAGTGCTAGGGTTTAAACGGGGGCCAGAAATTACCAAGGCACCTGACCTTAATACCGCACTAGAAATTGGTGACCTAATTATTGTGGTCGGCCCTCAAGATGCGCTCGCAAATAAATTAAAATCGCTATGACGTATTTTCATCAGAAAGGTGTTTTTTACGCACCAGATGGTAAACAAGAGAAAGCGAAAGGCAACGAACCGCGAATTATATTGCTCAGTTTTCTCGGTGTTTTACTGCCTTCTGCGGTATTGCTAACCTTGCCAGTTTTTTCTGTTACGGGCCTGTCGATAACGGATGCTTTGTTTACCGCAACGTCCGCTATTAGTGTGACAGGGCTTGGTGTTGTCGATACTGGGCAACACTTTACGCTTGCGGGTAAAATCTTGCTGATGTTTTTAATGCAAATCGGTGGGTTGGGGCAGATGACTTTGTCGGCGGTCTTACTCTATATGTTCGGCGTGCGTTTGAGTTTGCGTCAACAAGCGCTGGCGAAAGAAGCATTAGGGCAAGATCGGCAAGTCAATCTAAACCGACTAGTAAAGCGGATTGTTGTTTTCGCGCTTGTTGCAGAAACGATCGGGTTTATTTTTCTCTCTATCCGCTGGGTCCCTGAAATGGGCTGGAAGACTGGTATGTTTTACGCCTTGTTTCATGCAATTTCTGCATTTAACAACGCTGGGTTCGCGCTGTTTTCTGACAGTATGATGAGCTTTGTGAATGATCCGTTGGTTATCTTTACACTGGCGGGGCTATTCATTTTTGGCGGGCTTGGTTTTACTGTTGTGGGTGACATCTGGCTAAACTGGCGCAAAGGTTTCCACTTTTTGCATCTTCACACCAAAATCATGCTGATTGCGACACCGATATTGCTCTTAGTCGGAACGATGATGTTTTGGTTACTTGAGCGAAGCAACCCAAACACAATGGCGTCTTTACCTGCAACAGGGCAATGGTTGGCGGCATTCTTTCAATCTGCGAGTGCTCGAACGGCAGGGTTTAATAGTGTTGACTTGGCGTTGTTTACCCAGCCGGCCTTACTGGTCATGATTGTTCTAATGTTAATTGGAGCGGGTTCCACCTCAACGGGGGGCGGTATTAAAGTTTCCACATTTGCTGTTGCGTTTATGGCTACGTGGACCTTTTTACGCCAAAAGAAACATGTGGTTATGTTTAAGCGAACCATAAATTGGCAAACTGTGACTAAGTCATTGGCAATTATCGTTGTGAGCGGAGCCATCCTGACAAGCGCAATGTTTTTATTGATGCTTACCGAGAAGGCCAGCTTTGATAAGGTTATGTTTGAAACCATTTCCGCATTTGCCACAGTGGGGCTCACCGCCGGTTTGACTGCGGAACTTTCTGAACCTGGTAAATACATTATGATCGTGGTGATGATCATTGGTCGTATTGGGCCGCTCACGCTTGCCTACATGTTGGCACGTCCTGAACCTACCTTGGTCAAATACCCAGAAGACGCCGTTCTTACAGGTTAATATAGCGTTCAACAATGGCCGCGCGACCATTACGAGCATTGATTAATAGCAGTGCTCGTACATTTATAGAATATGTGGAATGTTGCCCAGTTTTACCTACAAATTCGTAGAAGTTCATTTCTTCTTCCTTTCGTTTCGATACTATTCATTCACTCAATTTATATTCTCAGAAGCTACGCTCATAACAGCGTTTTGGAATCCGACGCTTTTGTAGTGTGACACCAAACTACGTCGTGTTATCTGAGCGAATTGATACCAGCCTTCGTCAATAGTCACTCAGTCTTACTCTATGCCCATAGGGTTACTTTGTGTTTGTTGTGCTTGGTATTAATTAACGAATCGAAAAGATGGAGTCGTACTTTGAAATTCAACACACTCGCCATGGCTATGCTAACTGCGCTTCTTGCAGGGAAGAGCATGGCAACTACTCCGCCATCACCGGTTTGGCATACTATTGCGTTGAGCGATGGTAGTTCCAGTGAGGCAATTCTACGTGGAACGGCAGATTTCCACTGGTTTGAAGATAAGCAGGGCAATGCCTTACTTCAGGAAGACGGCGTTTGGTTTTTCGCGCGGATTCAGCGCGAGTCAGACACGCCAATATTGATCTCGACAGGTGTGGTGAAAACGCAGTCGAGTGAGCCACCTGAGTCGGCGAGGTTTCGCCCGGATTTACAAGTTAAACCGCAATTATCTTCTCTAAAAACCATTGAACCGATGGCACGAAAAAACCTACTGCGTTCGGCGCAAGGTTACCAGGCGATGAGCAGTTCAACGGTGAAGCAGCAGCCCCTATTGGTTGTGCAAGTTTCGTTTGATGACCAAGCAATGGTGCATGATTTTGAGCAACGCGTATTTAATACCAATGGTCAAAGCGTTGTGGATTACTTTGATAAAAACTCTCAAGGTAAATTCAAAGTTGTTCCTGCACTTGAGAGTTACGGCACCGCCAATGACGGTGTGATAGATGTGACTGTGGCACAAAGCCACCCTAACTGTCACTCTAGTTCGACTGATAAGACATGCACCGCCAAGTTGAATGCGGTTTTCACCGAGGCTTATCAAAAACTGGATCCATACTTTAATCTTTCGGCCTACGACAGCAATCAAAATGGTACCGTAGAACCGTCAGAACTCTCTGTCATGTTTATTTTTGCGGGGGGCGATCGTTCAACAGGGGTTCTCAACCGTCCTGCTATTTGGCCGCACAAATTCTCTCACGATGATGTCACACTAGATGGTAAAAAGATCACAGACTATTGTGTGTTCGCTGACTATCAAGTTGATCATCAAGCGACCTTGGGCGTGATCGTACACGAGCTTGGCCACTTAATGCTTGGCTTACCGGATTTGTACGCAAGGAACAGTGATGCCTCGATCGGCTCTTGGGGCGTGATGGGTGGCGGTTCATGGGCGCAGAAACCGGGAGATTCATACGCTGGTGACACTCCGGTGAACATGAGTGCATGGAGCAAACACGCTGCTGGTTTTGTTGTACCAACGGTAACTCATGAAAGTCCAGCGCCTATTTCTGTGAACAACGACGATGTCAAGCTGGTGTATCTCGACCCGTACTTGAAAGAGTTTGGCCCACGTGTTTACTTGGAAAATCGCACCTTTAGCGGTTACGACCGAGCATTGGCGGCTGAAGGTATCCTGGCGACGTCGGTCAATGTCCAGAACCGCTTTAATGATGTTGGCGCGATGCAGGTTCAAATCATGCAGGCTGATGGTCTGAATGAGTTAGAAAATGATGGTAGGAGTGACGCTGACGATTTATACCCTAATGGTGGCAATGTCATTTCAGATACATCGACCCCGGGTCTGAGAACGATCACAGGGTTTGATACTGGGGTTCGTATTTCCAACATTGCCAGCAACACCAACGGTGGTAGTTTTTCTCTTGAACATACAAACGAACCAAATAAATCAGCATGGCTGAACTCTCTTCACCAAGGTTATGTGTACGCGAGTGGGAGTAACACTCTGGCGGTGTCACTGGACTTGAATAGTGATACAGAGCTTGATGGCCTTCAACTTTACGCGCAAAGAGATAGCGCTCAAAGTGACATGACTTATCGAGTTTGGCGATTCCCATTTTCTGGAAACATTGGCTATCGATTAATATTGAATCAAAACAACGCTGAGCTTTTACAGCAAGGTAACTTCCAAAAGTCATCTCGAATTTTATTCCCTCAATCAAGCCAATTGAGTGCGGGTCAGCATTTATTGGTCGTTGAATTGGAAGGCGGTCAATTTGATGCAAACTTTGACTTCGGCCGCTTGCTAAAAACTGAAAAAGCCTCCCTACCTGTAATGTGGACTGGTGATTACAGTGAGATTGGCACGTTTGGTCTAGAAAAAGCCGGGTTCTCTTATATTCCGTTTGCAGCATTATTAAATGTGGATGCGAGCAACTTGGTTGAAGCGAGATCTGATTCGTTACAAACCAATAAAAATACGCCAATCAAACTGAACCTGATGGACAATGATTTCATGGCGGTAGGGTATCAGTTCAATGTGGACATTGTGCAGAAGCCTGAGCACGGCACCATCTCTGGCAACCAGTACCAACCTGAAACTAACTTCGTTGGTCTGGACACTTTCCAATATCGTTTGTTGTCGGTTGATGGTGCGTACTCATCTTCAATCGTGAATGTGCAGGTGGAAGTGCTTGGCAGCAACGAAGCGCCAGTGGCCGTGATTGATGTTGATAATAAAGACATGACGGTTGGGCAGCGAGTCACGTTGTCTGCGTTAAATAGTACGGATGCTGATGGTGATGTGTTGAGTTATAAATGGGAGCAGTTGGCTGGCACTTCAGTTTCTCTTGGCAATGCAACCAGTGTTAGCACAAGCTTTACGGTGCCTCAAGGTGCAAAAGCGGGTGAGGTTCTGACATTCCGTTTAACCGTGACTGATCCTAGTAATGAAGCGTCCAGTGCTACCGTCGATTTAACCATGAAAAACGCAGCGCCACTTACGCTTGCAGATACGGCGACCGTTGCCGTTGGTGAAAGTATTCTGATTGATGCAGCGAGCAATGATTCGGATGTGAACGGCGATAAACTGGTTGTAGAAAGTGTACAGAACGTAACGGGTGTGGGAAGTGCGAGTGTAGAGAATGGCAAAATCCGTTTTCAAGCACCGGATAGCCCTACTGACGGCATCAAGCTGCAATATACGGTTTCAGACGGTCATGGTGCCACTGCTACGGGTGAAGTTATCGTGACGGTTGTTGCTTCTTTGAAGACAACGACATTCAAGAACTCAGAAGGTAGTGGCAGTGTTTCTTATTGGGCTTTGATGTTACTTGCAACATTAGGCTGGCGACGTCGCGTCTAAAACGGTATTGAATTGCGGTATAAGCCACTCACATTGGGTGGCTTATTTTTTATCTGATTTATTTTGGTTTCGTTCTCATTATCTTATGAGATGTGTTTCTCATTATTTTTAAAGCGATTTTTCTACTCTGCGGTTACCCTAGGGGCCGATTTTTATGAACTAAGGATGTTATATGTCTACCGAGGGCTTTTCTGTTTCGGAAATATGCCGAGAAGCGGCAGTGATGGTCAGAAGGAATCTACTCGCAATTGTTATTGCTTGTATTCCGTTGATTATCGTGCACTCAATTTTTGCTTTTATGTATCCTGAAATGACGGGGCAAGATCAAGCGAACGTTCAAGAAGGCAATGTCTCAGGATTTTATTTCGTCACAATTATTTTGTACCCACTTGTTGCCGCTATGGCGGCTGTGCGTGTGCATCGAATTTATTTAGTCGGTGATTACATGCACTCGGCGTTGGATGTATTTCGTTTGTCAGCGCGAGAATTCCGTTTCATAGGCTGGTGGATACTGTTTGGACTGATGATGATGCTCGTTATTGGTATCCCGATCTTTGTGTTGTCGTTTATCTACATTGCAGAAAGTGGTGAAGCCGACTTTGTTGCTATGGCTATTATCACAACGATTGCAAGCGTTCCTGGCTATTGGGTAATGGCGCGATGGTCATTTGTGTTGCCAGCGACTGCAATGGATCATCAACCGCGCAGTTTGCGTCGTTCGTGGAACCAGAGCAGAGCATACAACAAACAAGTATTCATTTTGATGGGACTAATTCCATTGGGTGCGGGCTTGCTCAGTCAGCTGATCTTTAGCCACTTTACGAATCTCTTTATGTTGAGCCTCGTCGGTGTGGCCTATGGTATTTTTGGCGCGTACCAGCTGGCATTGTTATCGTTGAGCTATAAAACGGTAGTGGATATCGAACGCGCTCGTTTTGATACGCCATCACAGCCACCAAAAACGGGTGAAGAATTTTCCGCTTAACCCTTTGATCGTTTTTACATGCTACCTCCGTTTAGGAGACGGTCTGCGGCAGGTTGATACCTTCCTGCCGCCTTCGCGTTATTCACGCAAAATACCCATGCCCATTTCATGGCTGAATGACAGGGACATTCACACGTATACTCACAACAGTACTTCTTTTTATTAAGGAACCCTACATGTCCATTTGGCAACGGGTCAATTTCACCCATCGCTTTAGTCAATTACCGTCAGCGTTCTATACGTTGGTCGAGCCACAACCCTTGGACAACACTCGCTGGGTCGCTTGGAATGGTGAGTTTGCACAGCAGTTTGGTTTACCAGAAGAGCAAAACGATGAGTTATTGGCGGTTTTTTCCGGGCTAAGTGAATTCGAACAATTTCGTCCTCTTGCGATGAAATATGCAGGCCATCAGTTTGGCGTTTACAACCCAGATTTGGGCGATGGACGTGGATTACTGTTGGCAGAAATTGAGCATCAGGATGGTACTTGGTTTGATCTTCACCTCAAAGGTGCAGGGCTAACGCCTTACTCGCGAATGGGAGATGGGCGAGCGGTATTACGCTCGACTATCCGTGAGTACCTGTGCAGTGAAGCCATGGCAGGCCTTGGGGTTCCCACGACACGTGCTCTCGGTATGATGGTCAGTGATACACCTGTTTATCGAGAAAAAACGGAATCGGGCGCTTTGTTACTTCGAATGGCTGAAACCCACGTTCGATTCGGTCACTTTGAGCATTTCTTTTACACCAACCAGTTAGCAGAGCAGAAGCTGTTGGCGGATAAGGTGATTGAGTGGCACTTTGCTGATTGTGCATCGGTGGAGAAACCATATGCCGCGATGTTTGACGCCATCGTGACTAAAACAGCCGAGATGATCGCATATTGGCAAGCTTTTGGTTTTGCGCATGGTGTGATGAATACCGATAACATGTCAATTCTTGGGCAAACTTTTGATTATGGTCCGTTTGGCTTTCTTGATGATTATGAGCCGGGATACATTTGTAATCATTCAGACTACCAGGGTCGTTACGCATTTGATCAACAGCCTAGAATTGCGCTTTGGAACCTGTCAGCACTGGCGCATGCGCTATCGCCACTCGTTGAACGAGAAGATTTAGAATCGTCGTTGAGTCAATTTGAAGTTCATTTAAGCCAGCAGTTCAGCCGCCTCATGCGTGAGAAGTTGGGCTTAAAAACCAAGATAGCGGAAGATGGGCGTTTGTTTGAAGCTATGTTTGAGCTTCTTCACCAGAACAAAACGGACTACACTCGCTTCTTCAGAACACTTTCAAATCTTGATAATGCGCCTTCCCAAGCCGTAATCGATTTATTTCTCGACCGAGAAGCTGCGCGAGCTTGGCTTGATCTGTACTTAGCTCGGTGTGAGCTAGAGGTTGATGAACTAGGGGGCCTGATTTCAACCGAACAGCGTTGCAAACAGATGCGTCAAGCCAATCCCAAATACATCTTGCGTAACTACTTGGCTCAGTTGGCGATTGATAAAGCGGAAGAAGGGGACCTTAGCGAATTACACCGATTGGCCGAACTGTTAAAACGCCCATTTGATGAGCAACCCGAGTTTGATGATTACGCGAAATTGCCGCCGGAATGGGGGAAGAAAATGGAGATAAGCTGTTCTTCATAAATGGGTCATTTTCCACCCATTTGTATCTTTTTCTTGGGTGGAATTCACTCGTTACACTTCGGATTCATGTTAATGGGCCATGTTAATTTATTGAAATACATATAAATTTTAACATGGTCCATTAATTGCTCTTTGTTGAACATCCGTACCCATCGCCTAACACCTAGTTACTCATGGACGGGATGGGATGTGATTCAACAAGGAGAATAATAATGTTTAAGCCTCTAACTCTACTATCTGTCTCTGCACTTGCTGTTACCAGTTTTAATGCTGCCGCAAATTGTGACCCGGGTGAAACGGTCATCAAGTTTAGCCATGTAACGAACGCGGACAAACACCCTAAAGGCATCGCGGCTTCGTTACTTGAAAAGCGCGTCAACGAAGAGATGAACGGTAAAGTCTGTATGCAGGTGTTTCCTAACTCAACACTTTATGATGATGACAAAGTGTTGGAAGCGCTACTGAATGGTGATGTTCAACTCGCTGCTCCTTCTCTTTCTAAGTTTGAGAAATTCACCAAGAAGTACCGCCTATTCGATCTTCCTTTCTTGTTCGATGATGTCGACGCGGTTGACCGTTTCCAAAACTCGGAAGCGGGTGAAAAGCTGAAAAATTCAATGAAACGTCGTGGCCTACAAGGCATTGCGTTTTGGCATAACGGCATGAAGCAAATGTCAGCCAACAAGCCGCTCATTTCTCCAACTGATGCTGAAGGACTTAAGTTCCGTGTTCAAGCCTCTGATGTACTCGTTGCTCAGTTTGAGCAGCTAGGTGCTAACCCACAAAAAATGTCGTTCAAAGAAGTTTACGGTGGCTTGCAAACTAAGGTTATTGATGGTCAAGAAAATACTTGGTCAAACATTTACGGCAAAAAATTCTTCGAAGTTCAAGATGGCATTACGGAAACGAACCACGGAATTCTGGATTACTTAGTTGTGACGTCAAACGACTTCTGGAAAAACCTACCAGATGATCAGCGCGAGCAGTTAAATACCATTATTCAAGAGGTAACTGCGCAGCGTAATGCTGAGTCAACCAAAGTAAACCTTGCGAATAAGAACAATATCATCGAAGCCGGTGGTGTGGTTCGTACTCTAACGCCAGAACAGCGCCAAGAATGGGTCACTGCACTTCAACCAGTATGGAAGAAGTTCGAAAAAGACATTGGTTCTGACCTAATCGAAGCCGCTTTGGCGTCTAACCAAAAATAATAACACCTAGCACATTTAGCCCTCTCAAACTAAGGGGGCTCTTTCCCTCTACAGACGACGTGATGTAATTATGGAACAGACTTTTTTTGCCAAGGCTGGACGAATCACCGATGCCATTGAAGAGACTTTGATTGCTTTCTTCTTGGGTGCCATGACCTTGCTGACCTTTGCCAATGTCATCTTTCGTTATGTCTTTAACGACAATATTCTTTGGGCGCTTGAGCTCACCGTTTTCATGTTCGCATGGATGGTGTTGGTTGGCGCATCTTATGGTGTGAAAAAACACTTTCATATTGGTGTCGATGTCATTATTAACATCGTTCCGGAAGGTAAACGAAAAGCCCTGGCGCTTTTTGCAGCAATGTGTTGCTTAGCCTTCTCTATTTTGCTGTTAATTGGCGCTTGGAACTACTGGTATCCGTTCGCTACTGACCGAGCGTGGTATGAAACGGACGATATTCCGATGCCTGAAATACTCCAGTTCATGGCCGACTGGTTAAATGAGGGAGAGCGTTATGAAAAGCTGCCACGTTTTATTCCTTACTTCGCTTTGCCACTTGGAATGGCGCTACTAACGTTTAGATTTGTTCAAGTCACGTGGCAAATCGCTACTGGTAAGCTCGATCGCTTGATTGCAGGACATGAAGCGGAGGAAGAGCTCGAATCTCTTAAAGCTGAGATGAGTGACGCTGAAGACGTAATGGCTCCAAAGGCCTCGCAAGACGCTAAAAACAAGGAGCAATAAGCCATGGATATCTTATTTCTATTTTTGATGGTAATTGGCTTTATGCTGGTTGGCGTGCCAATTGCTATTTCGCTGGGTCTTTCCAGTGTTCTTTTCCTTTTAATGCATTCGGATGCCTCTTTAGCGTCAGTTGCTCAAACGCTGTTTAATGCATTCGCGGGCCACTACACGCTATTGGCTATTCCATTCTTTATATTGGCTTCAAGCTTTATGTCGACGGGTGGCGTAGCAAAGCGGATAATTCGTTTCGCCATTGCCATTGTAGGCTGGTTCCGCGGCGGTTTGGCGATGGCTTCGGTTGTGGCGTGTATGATGTTTGCCGCGTTGTCAGGTTCCTCACCTGCAACGGTTGTTGCCATAGGTAGTATTGTTATCGCAGGTATGATCAAAAACGGTTACTCAAAAGAGTTTGCCTCTGGGGTAATTTGTAACGCAGGTACGCTAGGGATTTTGATCCCACCTTCGATTGTGATGGTGGTGTATGCAGCCGCAACGGATGTGTCAGTTGGACGTATGTTCCTTGGTGGTGTGATTCCCGGTTTGCTGGCGGGTGTCATGTTGATGATCGCGATTTACATTGCCGCGAGAATCAAGAACCTTCCAAAGCAACCTTTTGTCGGTTGGAAAGAAACTTTTGATGCCGCCAAGGATGCAAGCTGGGGCTTGTTGTTGGTCGTCATCATTCTTGGTGGTATCTATGGCGGTATCTTTACGCCGACAGAAGCCGCTGCGGTTGCTGCTGTGTACTCATTCTTTATTGCTAACTTTGTATACAAAGACATGGGGCCATTTGCAGACAAGAAAAACACTAAACCTGCGCTCGTTAAAATCTTCCAAACCTTTGTTCATAAAGACACGAAACACACCCTGTATGAAGCGGGCAAACTCACCATCATGCTGCTGTTCATCATTGCTAATGCCTTAATTTTGAAGCATGTTTTAACGGAAGAACGCATCCCGCAAATGATCACCGAGTCGATGCTCTCGGCTGGTCTCGGACCAATCACTTTTTTGATTGTGGTGAACGTCTTGTTGCTGATTGGTGGTCAGTTCATGGAGCCATCAGGCTTGTTGATCATTGTTGCGCCGCTCGTGTTCCCAATTGCGATTGCATTAGGTATAGACCCAATTCATTTGGGCATAATGATGGTGGTGAATATGGAGATAGGAATGATAACGCCGCCCGTGGGTCTTAACTTATTTGTGACCGCTGGTGTTGCCAAAATGTCGATGATGAACGTAGTGAAGGCAGCATTACCCTGGGTTGGAGTGATGTTCTTGTTCCTAATTATCGTCACATATGTACCATGGGTTTCGACTTGGTTGCCTACTACCTTGATGGGGCCGGAGATCATTACCAAGTAATGGAAGCCAGAAAGTAGAAAGAGGTGTGAGAATTCACACCTCTTCGTCTATTGACTTGTAACAAGTTTTGCGCGGGTCTGAATTAATTCGACGTTCATAGTGTCGCCACCTCTTTTTATTTTTACGACGCTCTTCACCGAATCTTCTCTCTTCTTGATAGCAACCGTCTACGAGCACGGTATCTGTAACAATCGGTATTCTCACTTTTTCGTTCATATCTATAACAACCATGATAAACCCGTTGTTAAAAATTATGATTCAAGTTGAATATAATGCCAGCTATTTGAACGTGTTTTATTTGTAAAGGTCTTTATTTATTTGGTAGCGCTGCATCTTGTCGTAAAGGGTTTTTCTTGGCACATTCAATTGGCACATTGTCTGTTTAATACTACCGTTGTTTTCTAATAAAGCGCCTTCAATGGCTGCTCTCTCAAACTCCGCCACTTGCTCTGCAAGGCTTGAGGAAGACTTAGCGACTGGGTTTGATTCTCCCAACTGAATTAACTTACCCAATAGCACAAAACGCTCTGCAGCATTTCTGAGTTCTCGAACATTGCCAGGCCAGTCATGGCTCATCAGTTGCGCTAGATCTTGGGGTGACAAGCTAGGTGAGCTTTTGCCATAACGTGAAGCTGCTACCAACAGAAAGTGGTGAAAGAGGGCTGGAATGTCTTCTTTTCGTTCGCGTAGTGGCGGGAGATCCAAGGTCACGACATTGAGCCGATAATAGAGATCCTGACGGAAAGTACCTTCTTCAGCTGCGTGTTTTAAATCGACCTTTGTTGCGGCAATCACTCGAATATCTAAAGGCAATAATTCATTTGAACCGACACGCTCAATCACGCGCTCTTGTAATACCCTCAATAAACGAATTTGGGCTTGGATAGGCATCGACTCGATCTCATCCAAGAAAAGTGTGCCGCCTTGTGCAAACTCAAATTTACCGATACGACGGCTTTCGGCGCCAGTGAATGCGCCTTTTTCATGGCCGTAGAGTTCACTCTCAATTAAGTTCTCTGGAACCGCTCCACAATTTACGGCGACAAAGTTTTGGTTCCGGCGAGAGCTTTGCTCATGTAAAGAACGAGCGATTAACTCTTTCCCTGTACCGGTTTCACCAAACAATAAAATATCGGCGTCGGTATCGGCGATTTGGGTGATGGTCTCTCGTAATATTTGGATGCTAGAGGTTTCACCAATAACTCGTGGACCAAGGGTTTTACTGGCTTTAAGTGACAGGCGCAGTTTTTCATTTTCATTGGTTAGTTTGCGCTTCTCAATCGCCCGCTTAACCGTTTCAACCAAATGCTCTGGCGCAAAAGGTTTCTCAATAAAGTCGTAAGCGCCTTGATGAAGGGCTTGCACTGCCATGGAAATATCACCGTGTCCAGTGATCATGATGACGGGTAAGTTTGCATCGCGTTGAGTCAAAGTTGTTAGCATATCCATACCAGAAATGCCCGGTAAACAGATATCAGTGACCACGACGCCAGCTTCTTCTCCTTGCTGCATCGCTATTAAAGCCGATTCTGCATCCACAAAAAACTTGGCGTCGATATCCGCAAGTTCAAAGGTCTGCTCTATAGCGAGTCTGAGATCGGCCTCATCATCAATAAAAAACACCTGACACATGATCTTATCCTTTTGATGGTTCAGTGTTGTAAGAAGTGATAGGTAAACACAATGAGAATCGAGCGCCGCCTTGTTCTCGATTATGGGCACATAATTTTCCATTCATACTGGCTAAGATTTGTTGCGAGATAGAGAGACCCAAACCTAAACCGTTCAGTTTAGTGGTTAGAAACGGCTCACATAAATCAGAAAGTGAGAAAGAGCCAAGTCCTGGGCCATTATCATCAACATGAATCCAAACTAAATCAGTGTGCTCATCGTGTTCTACAGATAATTCTACCTGTTTGTCTTGTTGTTCTTTGAGTGCTTCTATCGCATTAGTCAGTAAATTGACCAACACTTGCTCCAGTTGAATAATATTGATCTGCACTTCAACATCATGCTCTGGCAAATTTGTTTCTAACGTGACGCGCCCTGATTTAAATGCGGGCTTCATCAGTTCTTTTACAGAGGCTATCACAGGGAACAATCGAGATTGAGCCAACTCGTCACCACTGGTTTTTTTGGCGAAAGAGCGAAGTTGCTGACTGATATTTGCCATACGGTCAGTGAGAGCAGAAATGCGAGTGAGATTATCTTCCACTCGCTCATATTTTTCTTTTTTTAGAAACAGCTTGCCGTTCTCCGCAAAGCTACGAATTGCCGCAAGTGGATTATTCAGTTCATGGCTGATACTGGCCGACATTTGTCCTAACACCGCGAGTTTCGCTGCTTGCACCAATTCGTCTTGAGTAACGCGTAAAGTTTGTTCGGTATCGATACGCTGTGCGATCTCCGCTTGCAACTCGGCAGTCCGTGCCATTACTTGATATTCCAACTTTTGATTTGCTTCTTGTTGAATTCGTTCAAGTTGCAAGTGACGCTGTTGACGGTGATAGATAAGCTGACCAATTAAAAACAAAACCATGAATGCTAGAGTGAGTACAAAGATGTAACCCATGGTGAACCAAACGATCGACTGTTTAGGAGACAGCACACGAATTGTCAGTTTGAGTTCGGGAAGGGGCAGCGAAGAGACCACCAAGGTTCCTTTATTGTATGGGTAACCCTGTTTAAGCTCAGAATGCACCTCGTCCAAACTACCCACTAATCCAAGCGTTTCAATTGGCGCATCAAGATATTGTTGGCTTGCCCAAACTTGCTTTTTCTCTTTTTTTGTCAGTGGTTGTAAGCTTTTGAGTAGCCATTCACTTCGGCTACTCATGAAAACAATTCCGTATGGGTCGCTGGCGACAAAAACACTGTTTGGTTGCTGCCAGTTGTCCTCTATCTTACTTAGGTCCATCTTCACCACGACGACACCAAGTACACCGCCAGCGTATATGATGGGATAAGAATAGTAGTAGCCACGTTTACCAGATGTTGAGCCCAGTGCGTAGTATTGGCTTCTTTTGCCTACAATGGCTTGTTTGAAATAAGGGCGAAATGCAAAATTTCGCCCGATAAAGGAGCGCTGTTTACGCCAGTTGCTGGCCGCGATCGTTGTACCCCATTGATCGATTAAGTACGTATCCGCTGCTTCAATCACGCCATTAACGGATTCTAAATACCGATTAGTGATTTCCAGTTGCGCACTGTTGTTGGGGTGCAGAAGCGCTTGATAAAGTGGATCATCTTTAGCGAGAAGATTTGGGATATGGGCGTACTTATCGAGTTTATTTTTTATATGGCCAGAAAATTGCTCAAGCTGTGATTGGTGTTTATCAAGTAGAGATTGATAACTGGTCTGCCAAACCCAATGGCCACCGATAATTGCGCACAGGAAATAGAAAGCAAAAAATGTCAGCAGAATCCGTTTTTTTTGCGACATCCTTACACTCCTTACAACTTCCTTTGGTCACGTAAGAAAATGTTAATAGTTTGTAGGAAGGATTAGGGATTTAGTTTTCAACTCTGTGGAGTAAAACAAGAGCAAGATCTCTTTTTAGGCTTTTCGATAAAAAAACCGGTCGATTCTCTTGAAAAAGTCGCTATTGTCCCCATTCTAGATATGCTGGCGATGCTTAGACGGTGTCTGAATCGCATTTTTGAAGAAAAAATGGGTCAGCATTCGAGAATTTAGCGCAGACAATGTCCACATAGTGGCTATTGGCTCGACAGGGTTGCGACAGATCGCTAGAATGTCGCGTCTAAAAATTCTGTCCTGAGGCTAATAGGAGATACCTTTGGTTATTTTATCGAAGATATCACTGATTAGTCCGGTACTGACAACCAGTATCGATACTCGATTTTAAATTAGGTGTTCGGACAGAACACTACACAAGGATGAAGCGTAAGCTCCTCTGAGTTTCGCTCATACGCTCGGAAAACCGAGCCACTTTAGAGGTTTATATATAATGCAAGTTACTGTTGAAACGCTAGAGGGCCTAGAGCGCCGTCTAAACATTACTGTTCCAGCTGCAAACATCGAAGACGCTGTAACAGCTGAACTACGCAACATCGCTAAAAACCGTCGTTTCGATGGTTTCCGTAAGGGTAAAGTGCCTCTAAAAATGGTTGCTAAGATGTACGGCAAAGCAGTACGTCAAGACGTTCTTGGTGAAGTAATGCAACGCCACTTCATCGAAGCTATCGTTAAAGAGAAAATCAACCCAGCTGGCGCTCCAACTTTCGCTCCTGTAGAGAACAAAGAAGGTTCAGACCTAGTTTTCACTGCAACTTTTGAAGTTTACCCAGAAGTTGAGCTTAAAGGCCTAGAGAGCATCACTGTTGAAAAACCACTAACAGAAGTTAAAGATGCAGACGTAGAAGAGATGATCGATACTCTACGTAAGCAACAAGCAACTTGGGTTGAAGTTGAAGAAGCAGCAGAAGATGGCAAACGCGTAAGCATTGACTTCGTTGGCTCTATCGACGGTGAAGAGTTCGAAGGTGGTAAAGCTGAGAACTTCCCTCTAGAAATGGGTGCTGGTCGCATGATCCCTGGTTTCGAAGACGGTATCGCAGGTAAAACTGCTGGTATGGAATTCGACATCGACGTGACTTTCCCAGAGGATTACCACGCTGAAAACCTAAAAGGTAAAGCAGCTAAGTTCGCAATCAAAGTGAACAAAGTTGAAGCTCGTGAACTACCAGAACTAAACGACGAGTTCGTTGCTAAGTTCGGTGTTGTTGAAGGTGGTGTTGAAGCACTTAAAGCTGAAGTTCGTAAGAACATGGAACGCGAACTTAAGCAAGCTGTTAAGAACCGCATCAAAGAGCAAGCGATTGACGGTCTAGTTGAGCAAAACGACATCAACGTACCATCAGCGCTTATCGAGCAAGAAATCCAAGTTCTACGTCAACAAGCTGCACAACGCTTCGGTGGTAACCCAGAAGCTGCTGCTCAGCTTCCACGTGAACTGTTCGAAGAACAAGCTAAACGTCGCGTAGTTGTTGGTCTTCTACTAGGTGAAGTAATCAAATCTGAAGAGCTAAAAGCGGACGACGAGAAAGTTAAAGCTCTAATTGAAGAAATGGCTACTGCATACGAAGATCCATCAGAAGTTATTGCTTACTACGAGCAAAACGAAGAAATGATGAACAACATGCGCAACGTAGCTCTAGAAGAGCAAGCAATCGACGCGATCATCGCTAAAGCACAGGTTTCTGAGAAAGAAGTAGGCTTCAACGAGCTACTTAACCAACAACAACCTGCTGCTTAATAAGCAATATCTTGCGTAGAAGGTTGACTTAACGTTAACTATTCTGCTAACAATGGTCCGTATGATAGTCATCATCCGGGCCATTTATTTTAGGGACATAAGAATATGAGCTACCAAGAAAAAAATGCAATGTCGCCAATTATGGACGCGCTAGTACCAATGGTGGTTGAACAAACTTCCCGAGGCGAACGCTCTTACGACATCTACTCACGTCTGCTGAAAGAGCGCGTGATTTTTTTAACGGGTCAAGTGGAAGACCACATGGCAAACCTTGTCGTGGCTCAGCTACTTTTCCTAGAATCTGAAAATCCAGATAAAGATATTTTCCTATACATCAACTCGCCAGGCGGCAGCGTAACAGCTGGTATGTCTATTTACGATACCATGCAGTTCATTAAGCCAAATGTCAGCACTGTGTGTATGGGTCAAGCATGTTCAATGGGTGCCTTCCTGCTTGCAGGTGGTGCGCCAGGTAAGCGTTACGTACTGCCTAACTCTCGTGTAATGATCCACCAACCATTGGGTGGTTTCCAGGGTCAAGCTTCTGATATCCAAATCCATGCTCAGGAAATCCTGACGATTAAACAGAAGCTAAACAAGTTGTTAGCAGAACATACAGGCCAACCTCTTGAAGTCATTGAGCGCGACACTGATCGTGATAACTTCATGTCATCAGAGCAGGCTGTGGAATACGGTATCGTGGATGCAGTGTTAAGCCACCGTGGCGAGTAATTAGCCAGCGCATTTTGGCAAAAATTGATATACACTCATTCATGAAGAGTAAAGGCTAAGAGGTTAGCGAATGACAGATAAAAGCAAAGAAAGTGGCAGCGGTAAATTGCTGTACTGTTCTTTCTGCGGCAAAAGTCAGCACGAAGTTCGCAAGCTAATCGCAGGTCCGTCAGTGTACATTTGCGACGAGTGTGTCGACTTATGTAACGATATTATTCGCGAAGAAATCAAGGATGTTCTCCCTAAGAAAGAATCTGAAGCGTTACCAACGCCAAAACAGATCCGTGAACACCTTGATGACTATGTGATCGGGCAAGATTACGCGAAAAAAGTGCTCGCAGTTGCGGTATATAACCACTACAAGCGTTTACGCAATGGTGATACAACGAGCGAAGGTGTGGAGCTTGGTAAGAGTAACATCCTTCTAATTGGTCCTACAGGTAGCGGTAAAACACTACTTGCGGAGACATTAGCTCGATTCTTGGATGTGCCATTTACAATGGCAGACGCGACGACACTAACCGAAGCCGGTTACGTAGGTGAAGACGTTGAAAACATCATCCAAAAGCTTCTGCAAAAATGTGATTACGATGTAGCTAAAGCGGAACGCGGCATCGTTTACATTGATGAAATTGATAAGATTTCACGCAAAGCTGAAAACCCATCTATTACGCGTGACGTATCTGGTGAAGGTGTTCAGCAGGCGCTACTAAAACTTATCGAAGGTACGGTTGCATCGGTTCCACCTCAAGGTGGTCGTAAGCATCCTCAGCAAGAATTCCTACAAGTGGACACATCTAAGATCCTGTTCATTTGTGGTGGTGCTTTTGCTGGCTTAGACAAGGTGATTGAGCAGCGTGTTGCAACAGGTACAGGTATTGGCTTTGGTGCTGAAGTTCGTTCGAAGAATGAATCGAAGACGGTAGGTGAGCTATTTACTCAAGTTGAACCTGAAGACTTAGTGAAGTACGGCCTCATTCCAGAATTCATTGGTCGTCTACCTGTAACAACAACACTGACTGAGCTTGATGAAGAAGCGTTGATTCAGATCCTATGTGAACCGAAGAACGCACTGACCAAGCAATATGCAGCATTGTTTGAGCTAGAAAACGCCGAACTTGAATTCCGTGAAGATGCGCTGCGCGCTATCGCGAAAAAAGCAATGGAGCGTAAAACAGGTGCTCGTGGCTTACGCTCGATTCTTGAAGGCGTGCTACTTGAAACCATGTACGAATTACCATCTGCAACAGACGTTAGTAAAGTCGTGATTGATGAGTCCGTCATTAATGGCGAGTCAGAGCCACTGCTTATTTACAGTAACGCAGACAATCAGGCAGCTGGAGCAGAGTAAATTCAGCCATAATGAAAAAGGAGGTAAGTAATTACCTCCTTTTTTTATTTCTCTTATTGAATCCAAACAATTAGCCCCCATATACTGCCTTAAGTAATACGTTAAACGTGAAAGCGGAAGAGAGAATTATATGAACTTGGAACGTTCCGAGCGTATCGAGATCCCGGTACTACCTCTACGTGACGTAGTGGTCTACCCACACATGGTTATTCCATTGTTTGTTGGTCGTGAGAAATCGATTAGCTGTCTAGAAACGGCGATGGAAACCAACAAACAAGTTCTTCTTGTGGCACAAAAGCAAGCGGATACTGACGAGCCTACGGTTGACGACCTATTTGACGTAGGTACGGTAGCCACCATTCTCCAGCTCTTGAAGCTTCCGGATGGCACAGTAAAAGTATTGGTCGAGGGCCAGCAGCGAGCAAAAATCAATCACTTTAAAGAGAGTGACTTTTTCCTAGCGGAAGCTGAATTTGTTGTTACGCCAGAATTGGATGAGCGTGAGCAAGAAGTGATTGTTCGCAGCGCGATTAATCAGTTTGAAGGGTTCATTAAGCTAAACAAGAAGATTCCACCAGAAGTGCTAACGTCACTTAATGGTATCGACGAAGCCGCACGCTTAGCGGATACCATTGCGGCTCATATGCCGTTAAAGTTGGTGGATAAGCAGCAAGTGCTTGAAATTGTTGACGTCACTGAGCGTCTGGAATTCCTGATGGGCCAGATGGAATCAGAGATCGACTTGCTGCAAGTTGAAAAACGAATTCGTGGTCGCGTTAAAAAGCAAATGGAAAAATCTCAGCGTGAGTATTATCTGAATGAGCAAATGAAAGCGATTCAGAAAGAACTTGGTGAGATGGAAGACGCACCAGACGAGTTCGAAACGCTACAGAAGAAGATTGACGAATCAAAAATGCCTCAAGAGGCACGTGAAAAGACAGAGCAAGAGCTGCAAAAGCTTAAGATGATGTCTCCAATGTCTGCTGAAGCAACAGTGGTTCGTAGCTACATCGATTGGATGGTCAGCGTTCCTTGGGCTAAGCGCTCAAAAGTTAAGAAAAACTTAGCGAAAGCAGAAGAGGTTCTTAATGAAGATCACTACGGTCTAGAACGCGTCAAAGAACGTATCCTTGAATACCTGGCTGTTCAAAACCGTATCAACAAGCTAAAAGGTCCTATCCTTTGTCTTGTTGGTCCTCCTGGTGTAGGTAAAACGTCTCTTGGTCGTTCAATTGCTTCAGCTACAGGCCGTAAGTATGTTCGTATGGCGTTGGGTGGTGTGCGTGATGAAGCGGAAATTCGTGGTCACCGTCGTACTTATATCGGCTCATTACCAGGCAAATTGATCCAGAAGATGTCGAAGGTTGGTGTGAAGAACCCGCTGTTCTTATTGGACGAAATCGACAAAATGTCTTCCGATATGCGTGGTGATCCGGCATCGGCTCTACTAGAAGTACTTGATCCTGAACAGAATAACTCGTTCAACGATCACTACCTAGAAGTGGATTACGATCTCTCTGACGTTATGTTTGTTGCGACATCGAACTCGATGAACATCCCGGGTCCATTGTTAGACCGTATGGAAGTTATTCGTTTATCTGGTTACACCGAAGACGAGAAGCTGAACATTGCAAAACGTCACCTTGTTGATAAACAAGTGAAGCGTAATGGCTTGAAAGCGGATGAGATCGTCATTGAAGATTCTGCGATTATTGGCATCATTCGTTACTACACGCGTGAAGCGGGTGTCCGTAACTTAGAGCGTGAGATTTCTAAGATCTGCCGTAAA
Organism: Vibrio sp. 1401; assembly: GCF_033340295.1. Taxonomy (NCBI): domain Bacteria; kingdom Pseudomonadati; phylum Pseudomonadota; class Gammaproteobacteria; order Vibrionales; family Vibrionaceae; genus Vibrio; species Vibrio sp. 1401. The sequence goes on along the minus strand of NZ_JAWOWF010000023.1, from coordinate 21,184 downwards.
GCGGTGAAGAACATCTTGCTGGATAAGGACATCAAGTCAGTAACGGTAACGATGGACAACCTAAAAGAGTACTTAGGTGTTCAACGTTTCGATTACGGTAAAGCGGATGAAAGTAACCGAATTGGTCAAGTAACTGGCCTAGCTTGGACCGAAGTGGGTGGCGATCTATTAACGATTGAAACTCAATCAATGCCAGGTAAAGGTAAGCTGACACAAACGGGTTCTCTTGGTGATGTGATGCAAGAGTCTATCCAAGCAGCAATGACAGTGGTTCGCTCTCGTGCAGAAAAGCTAGGTATCAATACTGACTTCTACGAGAAGAAAGATATTCACGTACACGTCCCGGAAGGCGCGACACCAAAAGATGGCCCAAGTGCGGGTACAGCAATGTGTACAGCATTGGTTTCTTCTCTAACAGGCAACCCTGTGAAAGCAGAAGTAGCGATGACGGGTGAAATCACACTGCGTGGTGAGGTTCTACCTATCGGCGGCCTAAAAGAGAAGTTACTTGCGGCACACCGTGGTGGCATTAAGACAGTGCTAATTCCAAAAGATAACGAGCGTGATTTGGAAGAGATTCCTGATAATGTTATCGCGGATCTGGAAGTTATCCCTGTACAGTGGATTGATGAAGTACTGAAAGTCGCACTAGAGCGAGACCCGACGGGCGTTGAGTTTGAGTCTCAAAAATAGTGATGTGTAGCAAAAATAAGTAAAAGTTTACGCTGATAAGCCCAAAAAGGCTTGTCAGCGTTTTTTTTGGGCGCTAAGTTAGTTTCGATAGCTGCCAGCCCTTGATGAATAAGGGGTGGAGCATATTTTCTTAACAATGGAACGAAAGTCATCACAAAAATAATCACAGATGACACAAAGGGGAAATTACAGTGAATAAAACTCAGTTAGTAGAACAAATCGCAGAAAATGCAGATATTTCTAAAGCGTCAGCGGGTCGTGCTCTAGATGCATTCATCGAAGCAGTAAGCGGAACTCTTCAATCTGGTGATCAAGTCGCTCTAGTTGGCTTTGGTACATTCAGCGTTCGTACTCGTGCTGCACGTACTGGTCGTAACCCAAAAACTGGTGAAGAAATCCAAATCGCAGAAGCAAAAGTACCAGCTTTCAAAGCTGGTAAAGCACTGAAAGACGCTTGTAACTAATCACGGCGTTATTTCTGTAACCGGCCATTTGCTTAACTTTTGCTCAAACAATAAGTTTCGAACAAAAATTTACAAACTTCGAGCCGAACTTTCTTAAATTATGCGCATCATACTGATGCGCATTTCTTTTTCTGATATTATTGCGCCATTATTTCTATTAGATAGAAGCAGTAGGCTTCAATTGTGGAGAGCAGTTAAATTATGATGGATCGACTACGCGAAGGCGTGAATAGCATCGCGGTCAAAATTATCCTTGGACTTATCATCCTGTCTTTCGTATTTGCAGGTGTAGGTAGCTACATCGTTGGTGGTAGCAACAACTCTGCAGCGAAAGTCGGTAACACTGAGATTCCTCGTGGTGAGTTCGAGATGGCATACCAAAATGAGCGTAACCGTATGCAAGCTCAGTTGGGTGACTACTTCTCTCAAATGCTGGCTGACCCTGCATATGTTGAATCTTTCCGCAAATCCGTTTTAGATCGAATGATCAATGACGTGTTGCTTGACCAACAAGCTGAAGCTTTGGGTCTGCGAATCAGCGACACTCAAGTGCGTAGCATGATTCTAGACATGCCTCAGTTCCAATCTAATGGTCAGTTTGATCAAGAGATCTATCAAGCTTCTTTGCGTCGTGCAGGCTTTTCGCCAGACTCTTTTGCTGAGTACATGCGTCGTGAATTGGTTCGTGAGCAACTGCTGAATGCGCTACAAAACAGTGAATTTATTCTGCCGGGTGAAGTACAAGCAGAAGGCAAGCTGTTCACTCAAACTCGTGATATTCGCACGATTCAGATCGACTTAGCGGAGTTTGCGAAAAATATTGAATTGACCGACGAAGAAATTCAAGAGTACTACAAAGCAAACCCAGACAACTTTACACGCCCAGAGCAGGTTAAAGTCTCTTACATCGAACTGTCAGCTGAAGCGCTAAAGGAACAAGTTAATGTTTCTGATGCTGAGGTGAAAAAGTACTACGACGAGCACTTAAACAAATACTCTTCAGAAGAGCAACGACGTGTCGCTCACATTCTTGTAGAAGGGGACGATGAAGCAAAAGCGCAAGCTATCCTAGACGAGCTAAACGCGGGTGCAGATTTTGCGACGCTTGCTCAAGAGAAATCTGACGATTTTGGCAGCGCTGAAAACGGTGGTGACCTAGGTTGGATTGAGCGTGATGTGATGGACCCTGCTTTTGAAGAAGCGGCATTCGCACTGAAGAATCCTGGCGATACGTCGGGTCTAGTAAAGTCGGACTTTGGCTATCACATTATCAAGCTTGAAGAGCTAAAAGATTCTGTGGCGAAGCCATTTGAAGAAGTCGCTGCTGAAATCAAACAAGAGATGGTCGACCAACAAGCGATCGATCAATTCTACGAGTTGCAAAATGAGCTTGAGCGCGTAGCGTTTGAATACCCAGACTCATTGTATGATGCTTCTCAAGCGGTTAACCAAGAAGTGAAGACAACGGACTTTATTTCTCAGGTTGATGCACCTGAAGTGCTTCGTAGCCCTGCGGTAATGCAAGCTATCCTAAGTCCTGAAGTTAAAGAAGATGGCCTAAACTCTGAAGCTATCGAAGTTGCGCCTGAGCATATTATCGTTGTTCGTGTTGAAGATGCGCGTGACGAGACAGTTCTTCCACTAGAAGAAGTGAAAGATCAGGTTGTTGCAGAGCTATCTCGTGTTAAAGGTGAGCAAGAAGCGATGGAACTTGGAACACAAGTCGTTGCGGCATTGAAAGAAGGTAAGACGAACGTGCTTGCTGAAAACAATCTTGCCTTTGGTGAACAAGAGACAGTAGATCGTCGTTCTCCGTTAGCAACAACGGTATTCGCGATGGCAAAACCAGTCGATGGTAAACCAGTATACGGTCAGTCTAAAGATCTTGAAGGTAACATCATTATCATCGAGCTTGATGCTGTAAACGCAGAGCTAGATAGTGAGTTAGAAGATCAAGTTGCGATGCAAATGCAGCGTGCATCTTCTCAGCAAGATTTATCATCTGTACTAGCCGTACTGCGTGCAAATACTGACATTGAGTACTTTGTTGTGAGCAACTAAGCACAATTAGTGTAATTTGTATGTTGAATAAAACGGACCGCATAAGCGGTCCGTTTTATTTTTGTCTTTATGAACTTCAATCATCAATAGGCATTACTTAAATTAGTGCGCGTTTAAGTGATAGCGGCCGTTGTGAATTCCGGGTCATCTCAGTTTGTTAAATGCATAACCATATTGCTTTCCATTGCAAACTTGATAGTGACTCGCTCTCGATGACTGTTTTTAGCCTACTATTTTGGAGATTGTATGTTCAATATGAAATGGATTTTGACATTGTGCTTATTTGTTTGTGCACCTTTTAGCATGGCTGCGGATTCAGCCACTGACAAATATGAAGGAATTGAAATTACTGTAAATATCAACACGGCCACTGCTGAAGAAATTGCGACCATGTTGAAAGGTATAGGTGAGAAGAAAGCGCAGAGTATAGTGGACTACCGCGAGGAACATGGCCCTTTTAAAACGGCAGCAGATTTGAAGAGCGTAAAAGGCATTGGTGAAGCGACAGTTAAGAAAAACGAAGACCGCATTTTACTGTAGCTTGATGTATTGCAGATATTGAGTCTGAATTCAGAACAATATCTGCTTCCCTATTACTGCTTTCCCGAACCAGCACCTCTTTCGTGGTTCGGGATTTTTATCCGAATAAACGACGGCGAAGGCCTTTTTCCAGTAAAGCCATTACTAACCCACCGAGTGCGCCAAACATATGAGCATCAATAGCAACGTTTGCACCGATAAGCTCAGCAGTACTGCTTGATGGGCCATAGACCTGCTCCCATGCTACTTTGGCGATTAGCCCTCCGACTAACAACACACTGCTTCTTCTACTTTCAAAGACTTCTCTGAGCGCCCAAAATCCAAACAATCCGTGTAATACGCCGGATAAACCCACGTACACCGACATGTTGGTAAACAAATTCAGCGCACCAACACATGCACATAAGATTGAAAAAACGATAAGGAAGTTACGAGTGCTTGGGCGAAAAATAAAAGTAATGATCCACAATCCGGCGAGGTTCATTCCTAAGTGCGCAAAGTTGGTATGTGTGAGATTTCCTGTTACGATTCGCCACCATTCACCATGGCGTATATTGTAGCTGTGCCACTCGGTTAGGCTTGCCATTGGTTCAAATTGAAGTATCAAACAGATCACGCTGATAATACTCAGCAAGGTATAAAGGTTCACTCTATGTCTCGTTATTGTTCTCGTTGTGGAAAATCGCAAAAAGCGTGTATTTGCCAATGGATTGTACCGCTGGCAAGCGAGGTAGAACTTATCATTCTTCAGCACACGAGTGAAGAACATCGTCCGCTTGGTACGGCACGGATTCTCAATTTGAGTTTAGATAACTGTATTTGTTTGATAGGAGAGGACTTTTCTTGTGATGATGTCTTAAATCACTTATTAGCGGATGAGTCATATCAACATTTTGTTCTTTACCCATCAGAAGGGTCACGATGCATTTCTGAAATCACTCAAGCGAGTCATAGTGTATCTAAGAAAATACGTTTGATTTTGCTCGATGGTACGTGGAAAAAAGCGTACAAAATGTGGCAACTCTCAAGCAACTTACATCCACTCCCAACCGTGCAGTTGCCTAAGCAACTACAAGGGCACTACACCATTCGTAAGGCGCCCTCTGAGAATAGCTTATCGACAGTCGAGGCAGGTTATCATTCGCTTCGCTTGCTTGAACCCGAGCGAGACTTTACACCGCTTATGCATGCCTTTGAAAATATGATCGAATTCCAAATCGCCCAGATGCCTCCGGGCGTTTTTGAAAAGAATTATTTGAAAGGTTGAGTGTTACTAAAGAACGATGGAAGAGAAAAGTTGGCGGTGTAGCTTTTGTGCGTGACCATCGGTCATTGCAGAAATGTAATCGGCGATGACCCTCATCTTATTGCTTTCGCTCTTCGCCTGACACCACAGCTCTTTTGTATGAACGGGTAGTAAGCGCTCTGGGTCTGCTGTTAACGCTTCAAAAATATCCATAATAATTTGCTGACCCTTATACTCAACGATCTGGACCTGCGGGACTTGGATAACGAAGGTGCTGACAAAGTGCTTGAGTACGTCAAGTGCACGTGCCATCTGTGGTTCTAAACACGCATTCCAAGAAAGTAAAGGGTTATTAAACGGCTCATCCACCGTTTTGATTGAAATGCTGGTCAGTAGCGCGTTAACCATACCACCGATGGCATCTTTCCGCTCATGGTGCTTACCGCTAAATAGCATCTGTCCGATGGAATCGATATGAGCTTCAAACCACGGGTCGCCACAGTCCGCTAATTGACTTGCTGCGCCTTCTTGCCATTGCTGACGTGTCACCATACCAAGTACGATTGCATCTTCTAAATCATGAACACCGTAGGCGATATCATCTGCTAGCTCCATGATTGAGCAGTCGATTGATTTAAAACGCGTTTTACTGTGCTCAAACTCCGATTCTGGCGTTGAACGCATCAGACTAAGCAATGCCTTGTCGTTGTCAGAAAGCGGTGCAATTACCCAATCAAATAAGTCTTTATCACAATCATAAATGCCTTTAGCTGGGCTCCAATCTTTTGCTTTTAGTTTACGTTGATGCTTGGCTGGTTGAGGCAACTTGACGGAGCGTGTTTGACTAATGAGGGCAGGGTACTTAATCAAACCAAACAGCGTGCGGCGTGATAAATTCATTCCGAAATGCTCGGTATAAGGCTCTAACTTAGTGACGATACGAAAGGTTTGGGCGTTCCCCTCGAAGCCGCCATGTTCGCGCATTACGTAGTTTAGAGCGACTTCTCCCCCATGACCGTATGGAGGATGCCCGATGTCGTGAGCCAAACATAATGAATCAATTAAGCTGTCTGATGGTAATAGTTCACGGAACTCTGGTTGTTTTTTCTTTAACTGGGCGACGATACCGGTCCCGAGTTGCGACGCTTCTAAGGAGTGTGTTAACCGACTGCGGTGAAAGTCTTCCAAGCTATTGCCGTGTACTTGGGTTTTTGCTTGTAGGCGTCGAAATGCAGCCGAGTGAAGAATGCGTGCTCGGTCTCGTTGGTACGGGCTCCGATGGTCGTCTCGACGGATTTTATGCTCATCATCATGGCGCTCTTGCCATTGCGGGTGTAATTCAAACGACACGGTTATCTCCGTAAGCTAACTGATTTCATCTAACGATAATTCGAAACTTGGGGCAAAGGTATTGAGAAAGTAATCCATTTCAGGCGTTTTGCGTTCTTGCAAAGTGACGTCTAAGCGTTTTTTTGCCAGAGCGAACTCATGGTTACCGGCGCTTAGTTCTTCAAGACATTTTAAATAGGCACAGATGGAATCGGCTTGCTTAACGATTTTTGCGTCCTCTTCGTGTGCAGAGTGAGAAAGAAGATAGGGAGCAAAATCATCTTGGAACTCTTCCGGTAACATTGAGAGTAATTTTTGCTCCGCTGCTGATTCTATCTTCTTATATTCTTTGGCAATTTCAGGGTTGTAATACTTCACTGGAGTCGGAAGATCACCCGTTAATACTTCACTGGAGTCATGGTACATGGCAAGAATCGCGATGCGCTCTGGATTAAGGTTACCGCCGAACTTTTTGTTTTTAATTAGGGCAAGGGCATGAGCGACAAAAGCAACTTGTAAGCTATGCTCTGAAACGTTTTCTGGTGAGACGGACCGCATTAAAGGCCAGCGTTGGATCAGCTTCATTCGAGCCAGGTGGGCGAAAAAATGGCTTTCTTTCATGGCTTTCTCCGTTTCTGGTGTAAAAAAGGAACTCACTAGGAGTTCCTCTAAGCATATGAGAGATCAGCACTAATTACTACCAGTGATTCATTACTGGCTGTAGGTTGATAGGAATCTTTCAAAACGTCCAATGGCGATTTCTAGATCTTCAACGTGCGGTAGTGTCACGATGCGGAAGTGGTCTGGTTTTGGCCAGTTAAAACCAGAACCTTGCACCAGTAAGACCTTCTCTTGTTTTAAGAAATCTAAAACCATCTGCTGATCGTTCTTGATGTTGTACATTTTAGTGTCGATTTTCGGGAAGAGGTACATCGCACCCTTAGGTTTGACACAAGAAACACCAGGAATTTGATTGATCAGTTCATACGCTCGGTTGCGCTGCTCTAATAAGCGTCCGCCAGGTAAAATCAGTTCATTGATACTCTGGTACCCACCTAACGCGGTTTGAATGGCATGTTGCATTGGTACGTTTGCACATAAACGCATCGATGAAAGCAGCTCCAAGCCATTCACGTACCCTTGAGCCAGATGTTTAGGCCCCGTTAGGAACATCCAGCCACCACGGAAACCACAAACACGGTAGGCTTTTGAAAGGCCATTGAATGTCATGACTAGCACGTCTTCAGTGAGTGTGGCGACTGAGGTATGTGTTGCACCGTCGTACAACACTTTGTCGTAGATCTCATCTGCGAAAATGATCAGTTTGTGCTGGCGTGCTATCTCAATGACTTCAAGTAGGAAGTCACGGCTGTATACCGCACCTGTCGGGTTGTTCGGGTTGATCAGAACAATGCCACGTGTCTTTGGTGTGATTTTCTTTTTGATGTCTTCAAGGTCTGGGTACCAGTCAGCCTCTTCATCACATAGATAATGAACCGGCTTACCACCAGATAGTGCAACTGAAGCTGTCCATAACGGATAGTCTGGTGCTGGGATCAGCATTTCGTCGCCATTGTTTAATAGCGCTTGCATGGCCATTACGATCAACTCAGACACGCCGTTACCTACATACACATCTTCGACATCTAGCGAGCGTATACCTTTACGCTGATAGTGTTGGACCACAGCTTTACGAGCAGAGTAAATACCTTTGGAATCACAATAGCCTTGAGAAGTCGGCAGATTACGAATTACGTCGACTAAAATCTCATCAGGGGCGTCAAAACCAAATGGGGCAGGGTTACCAATGTTTAGCTTTAGGATTTTATGCCCTTCTTCCTCCATGCGCTTAGCATGTTTGAGTACAGGCCCCCTAATGTCGTAGCAGACATTGTCGAGTTTTGACGACATCCCGATATTTTGCATTGTTTAATTCCTAAAAATTCGTTAATTTCTTTATTAAAATACAATAATTTGTTTTTTATTAGAATATATATCTGTAAATAATCTGTCTGCTGGTTAAGTTTTGCTCGCTTGCTATCACAGGATTTTGCAAAAGATCGCATACGACCTTGATTTGCTTTGGGTCTAAACTTAGAGTAGCCGTCAGTTACCATTTATCCTCACATACAACGAGGTTGATTTGTCACAGTTCCATCAAGCCGTAAAGAGAATTATCGAGCGAGTTCAGCAATCGGAAGGCAATCAAACACGTCTGGTCGAGCCCCTTAGCGAGAAACCTAATTTCTCATTTATTGATTGGCTTGATGCACAACCACTTTTCCCTAAGTTTTATTGGCAGTCCCGCGATACACGTGAAGAGGTCGTTGCACTAGGGCAATTGCACGCTTTTGTTGAGCCAGGTCCTGCTTATACCATTCTAGGTGAAGGGCAAAGAGTTTGGGGCGGGCGCTCTTTTGATGGGCAGCATGAGAAGAATCGTCGCTGTATGCCTTCTTTTTTCTTTTTGCCTCAAATTGAGTTAATTCGTTTTGACCAACAGTGGTCTCTCGCAGTTAATATTTCAGAAGACAAAGCGCGAACTCTAGCTGGGTTGAATAAACTGGTTTGTGAGGTCGCAACCTTAGCTCCAATTTCGTCTCACATCCGCTCTATTGTTCATACGCCAAGTCAGCCTCAATGGAATGAGTTAGTTCATAAGGTTCTGACTGGTATAGAGAATGATGATTTTAAGAAAGTGGTTTTAGCGCGTCGCTCTACCGTGCAGCTTGATAACACATTAAGTGCTGCACAGCTACTTAAAGCAAGTTACTTAAATAACCATCATAGCTTCCATTTCATGCTGAGCTTAGACAGTAAGCACAGTTTTATGGGGTCTACGCCAGAACGTTTGTATTCTCGCGTAGGGCATGAGCTACATACCGAAGCGTTAGCAGGCACGATTGGTCGTGGTGACAATGCTAAGCAAGATATGGAACTAGCGAACTGGTTATCTCAAGATTCAAAGAACCTGAACGAAAACCAGTATGTGGTGGATGACATTGTTGATCGCTTGTCGCCACATTCAGAGAGCGTTGAAGTAGAAAAAGAGCCTCGACTTGTTCGCCTGAGAAAAGTCCAACATCTTAAGCGTAATATTCATGCGGATCTGAAAGCAGGCATCAACGGTGTTCAATTGCTTTCAGCTTTACAGCCAACCGCCGCGGTAGCCGGTTTACCGCGTAAAGAGTCGATGCAATTTATTTTGGATAATGAGCCGTTTGCACGCGGCTGGTACGCGGGGTCAATGGGTTATATAAGCCATGAGCGTGCAGAGTTTTGTGTTGCAATCAGAAGCGCGCTTGTGCTCGGTGATCAAGTACAACTGTTTGCAGGCGCAGGGATTGTGCCTGGTTCTGTGGCAGAACATGAGTGGGCAGAACTTGATAAGAAAATGTCGACGTTACTTACGTTGATTTCTGATCATCCGCCATTGGGAGTCGCATCATGAGTCATGACCAAGCGGTGCTCAATCGAGTTTGGTCAGAAACCATATTGATTGAGCTTCAGCGATTTGGCGTTAAGCATGTTTGTATCGCTCCCGGATCTCGTTCTACGCCTTTAACTTTAGAAGCGGCAGAACAGTCCGACTTTTCCATTCATACTCATTTTGATGAGCGTGGATTGGGCTTTATGGCTCTTGGTTTAGCGAAAGCTACTCAGGAGCCCGTGGCAATTATCGTTACCTCTGGTACGGCAGTGGCGAACTTACTACCGTCGGTTGCCGAAGCCAAACTTACTGGTGAAAAACTGGTGCTGCTGACAGCAGATCGTCCAGTAGAACTTGTCGGCTGTGGTGCAAACCAAGCGATAAATCAATTGGGTATTTTTTCACATCATGTTTCGGCCAGTTTGAATTTACCAAGCCCAAATTTAGCAACGTCGCTTAACTGGTTGCTGACCTCTGTTGACGAAGTGATGTTTACTCAGCAATTGCAGGGTAGTGCTGTTCATATTAATTGTGCATTTCCAGAGCCTTTGTATTCCAACGGCGCAAAAGCGGATTATCAAACCTACTTAGATTCGGTCGCCGGATGGCGAAAAGGAAGCGGCACTTATACTCAGCGTTTTAGCCATTTGTCACAGGCGAACATCCCGCCTTTTTCGGACAAAAAAGGCTTGGTTGTGATTGGCAGCTTACCGCTTGAACAAGCGCGTTCGGCGCAGGCATTTGCACAAAAGATGGGATGGCCAGTACTTGCAGACCCGCAAAGTGGCCTCAGTTCGGATTGGGCGTATTACGATGTATGGCTTCAACTTCCCGAGTTTGCAAACGAGCTTGAATCTTGTGAACTTATTATCCAATTTGGTAGCCGAATCATCTCCAAACGTTTGAACCAATGGATTGATAAACAAGTATCGAAAAATCAACAAAGTAAAGACGTTCAATACTGGTATATCTCGCCGCGTATGGACCGTAATAACCAAAATCATCTGGCGCAAATGCACTGGGTTGAGCTTCCTCAAACTTGGGTTTCTCGCATTAGCTTTGAGAAGCCAATATTTGCTGGGTGGGCTGATAGGTTAGCGAATGGAGTTAAGCGAGTTCATCAACGTATTGAAGAAGCTTTCCTATCTGGTTCAGCGTCTGCCATTGACGAAATTGCGTTGGCAGCAGACATCAACGAGCGCACTAAAAACGCTGATGTCTTTTTGGGTAACAGTTTGTTTGTTCGACTTGTCGATATGTACGGCAAACTTGATGATGTAGAAGTGTTCACTAACCGAGGCGCGTCAGGGATTGACGGTTTGTTTGCTGCAGCATCAGGCGTGCAACGGGCAAGAGGTAATCCGTTACTGATGTATATCGGTGACACAGCAGCACTTTATGATCTCAATTCTCTGGCGCTATTTTCTCACAATAAACTGCCGGCGGTACTTGTTGTTACCAATAATGACGGCGGTGCGATTTTTGATATGTTGCCAGTACCACCAGAGCGCAGGACGACATATTATCAAATGCCTCATGGTTATCAGTTTGAACACGCGGCAAAGCAGTTTGGTTTGGCGTATTTGCATGTTTCTACACTGGAGCAATTCCAATCATCTGTAAAAGAGCATTTATGTCACGGCCAAGGAACGTTGCTGGTCGAGGTTCAAACCCCATCTAACCAAGCTGCTGAGACACTCAAGGCATTTAATAAGAGTCTGAATGCTTTACTTTGAACGTTTCCCTGTATTAGAAAAGCACCAAAGTATTACTTTGCCTACTCTGGTGTTTTTGCATGGTTTGCTTGGTAGCGGTGAAGATTGGCAATCGTGTATCAACGCGTTACCCGAGTATGAACGTGTTACGGTTGACCTCCCTGGTCATGGGCATAGCCAATCTATTTCTTGCAGCGATCTGAATGATTGCTGCAAACTTCTTGGTTCCACACTATCTTTATTATTTCCCTCACAACAACCACTTATTTTGATTGGTTACTCTATGGGCGGCCGCATTGCGATGCATGGTATTGCCCATCAATGCTTTCCAGATCTCAATATTGCAGGCGCGATTATTGAAGGGGGAAACTTCGGGCTTCAAACTGAGTCAGAGAAACAGGTGAGATTAGAGAATGATGCTCGCTGGGCAATGCGTTTCAAAACTGAACCACTTGAACGTGTTTTGAACGATTGGTACCAACAAGCGGTGTTTTCTTCACTAAACCATGAGCAAAGACAAACATTCATTGCGAAGCGAAGTGATAATCTTGGCTCAGCGGTGGCGAATATGTTGATGGCGACATCGTTAGCCAAACAGGCATATTTGTTGCCCTCACTGCAAAAGCAGAACATACCAGTGTATTACTTGTGTGGTGAGAAAGACCAAAAATTTAGCCAACTGGCACAACGTAGCGGGTTGGCGTATCGACAAGTTGAAGGCGCTGGTCATAACGTCCATCAAGAGCAGCCCAAACAGTTTGCGATACATACCAAGCAAATAATTCAGTCTCACTTTGGTGAGAGTAACGAGAACAATGGGAATCACCATGGCTAAAACAGTAGGCATTTCTGAAGAAGAACTTTACGCTCCGGTTCAATGGAAAGATTGCGGCGAGAAATACGAGGACATTCATTACCATAAGTCTGAAGATGGTATCGCGAAAATCACCATTGCGCGTCCTCAAGTGCGTAACGCGTTTCGTCCTCAAACGGTAAAAGAGATGATTGATGCGTTGGCAGATGCGCGTTACGACTCTGGTGTTGGCGTGATCATTCTGACAGGTCTAGGTGAAGACGCATTCTGTTCTGGCGGCGACCAGAAGATCCGTGGCGACTACGGCGGCTATAAAGACGACCAAGGTACGCATCACCTAAACGTATTGGACTTCCAACGCGATATTCGTACTTGTCCAAAACCAGTGATCGCATCGGTAGCGGGTTGGGCTGTTGGCGGTGGTCATGTACTGCATATGATGTGTGATCTAACAATTGCAGCTGACAACGCTCAATTTGGTCAAACAGGCCCTAAAGTGGGTTCATTTGACGGCGGTTGGGGCGCATCTTATATGGCTCGTATCGTAGGCCAAAAGAAAGCTCGCGAAATTTGGTTCCTATGTCGTTTCTACAATGCTCAAGAAGCGGTAGACATGGGCCTAGTAAACACAGTTGTACCACTAGCGGATCTAGAGAAAGAAACCGTTCGTTGGTGTCGTGAAGTACTACAGCACAGCCCAATGGCATTGCGCTGCCTGAAAGCTGCATTAAACGCAGATTGTGATGGTCAAGCGGGTCTGCAAGAACTTGCGGGTAACGCGACTATGATGTTCTACATGACAGATGAAGGCCAAGAAGGTCGTAACGCATTCAACGAGAAACGTCGCCCAGACTTCGACAAGTTCCCTCGTAACCCATAATCCGTATAGAAGAGGAGCCTTTGTGCTCCTCTGTTTCGTTTTTCGTCCTGAGCGTCTCGCCCTCTGGGAGACTAGCGATTTCTCTCGTTAAAAAGCTCAGAATATACGGCATTACATAGGATTCGAATTATGCGTAAAGCGAAGATTTACCGTTACTGTCTACCAATGGACAGTGGTGTAATACTACGTGATAACAAGCTGACGGAACGTAAAGGTTATATCCTTGAATTAACGGACGGTGACAAGGTTGGTCGCGGTGAAGTTGCCCCTTTGGTTGGCTTCAGCCTAGAAAGCACTGAAGAAGCGGGCATTCAGCTGCAAGCACAAGCAGAGCGCTGGGTGGCAAACTTGCCTTTAGATTACAACCACATGTACCCATCGGTTGCATTTGGTCTGTCTATGGCTGAGCTGGAACTTGAAGGCGGTTTACCTGCACAAGGTAAGTACCAAATCGCCCCTCTGTGTAACGGTGATCCGGATGATCTGATCCCGAAACTGAACGAAATGGAAGGCGAAAAAGTCGCGAAAGTAAAAGTGGGTTTGTACGAACCTATTCGTGACGGCATGCTAGTGAACTTGTTCCTTGAATCGATTCCACAGCTGACGCTTCGTCTTGATGCAAACCGTGCTTGGACACCAGAAAAAGCGCAGCAGTTCGCTAAGTACATTGCTCCGTCTCTGCGTCAACGAATCACGTTTCTAGAAGAGCCGTGCCGCTCTCCTGGCGATAGTCTCTCTTTTGCGATTAATACTGGTATTGCTATCGCTTGGGATGAAACATTGCAAGATGCGGTTCGTCGTGAAGATTTCCGTCTTGAAGATCTAACTGGTGTGAAAACGATCATCATCAAACCCACACTCATTGGTTCAGTGGATTTTTGTATTACACTGATAGAGAAAGCGAAGTCACTGGGGATGAAAGCAGTGATTAGCTCGAGCATTGAATCCAGTCTCGGTTTAACTCAATTAGCGCGCTTTGCCCAATGGCAGCTGCCTGATGAAGTTCCAGGTTTGGATACGATTGGCTTATTCAAAGCTCAGCTAGAGCAGGGCTGGCCTAAGTGTGAACTTCCCGTTCTTCCTCTAAAAGACCAGGAGATTGTGTGGCATTCTGCGTAGACAATATTGCGAAGGCACCGTGGAAATATTGGGCTCAAACGAGCCCTTTTTCTATTGCACTCAAGACACCAACAGAAACATTAAACTGGCAACAACTCTCAGTACGTATTGACCAATACGCTCACTATTTGAATGACTTGGGCGTAACGCGGGGAGATGTGCTGACTTTGGTAGGTAAAAACCAAGTTGAAACTCTGCTGTTTTATCTTGCCTCCAAACAGTTAGGTGCGCTCGCTGCGCTGACCATGGAACAACCACTAGATAAGTTGCAGGGTAAGCTTGCTACACTTTACAGGCCTGATCAAACTCGGTTTATCTGGTTTTCTCAGGAGTGCGCTTCGACCTTTTCTGAACATGATATACAAAAACTCAAGGCAACATTGCTTTCACCTCCTGTAGTATCACAGCAAGAGAGTGATTCGTTGACTGAAGATAGCTATCATCATGACCGGCTCGCTTCAGTAGTATTTACTTCTGGCTCTACAGGGGAGCCTAAAGCTGTGGTTCATACACATCGACAGCATCTTGCGTCTGCAGAGGGCTTGTTGCAGGAGTTCATTTTCACTCAGCAAGATGCTTGGCTGTTATCGCTTCCGCTGTATCACGTCTCTGGATTAGCGATTGTCTATCGTTGGCTATATGTCGGAGCAACACTAAAAGTCGGTTCAGGGAAACTTGTTGATGATATTCAGGGCGTATCACACGCTTCTTTGGTTGCGACTCAGCTCAAACGGTTATTGGATGATGATGCACATTTGTCATTGACACATGTGCTACTGGGCGGCAGTCACGTTGATCATGAGTTGGCACTACGAGCATCAGGGCAAGGCATTGAGACGTGGTTAGGTTATGGGATGACGGAGGCGGCCTCTACCGTTACCGCAAAGAGAATTGACAGCACCAGTAATGCTGGACATGTATTGAAGCACCGTAAGATAAAATTAGTTGACCAACGCATTTTTGTTGGCGGTAAGACATTAGCGGCAGGGTATTTCCATCAAGGACATGTTACCCCATTTCTGGATGAGAAAGGCTGGTTTGACAGCAAAGATCTTGGCGAGTGGCAAGGTGATGAATTAAAGATAATCGGCCGTGCCGACAATCAGTTTATCTCTGGTGGTGAGAATATCCATTGTGAAGAGATTGAAGCCGCTTTGAACCAAATTGATGGTGTAGTGCAGAGTATAGTGGTTCCAGTCGAAGACGCGGAGTTTGGTCATAGACCAGTAGCTGTGATTCAGACCAATGGATTGCGCAGCAAGTCGGAGTATGACCAGCACTTGCAATCAAAGTTAGAGAAGTTTAAATGGCCAGTGGAATACCATGTAATGCCAGAAACTCTACTAGAAGGTGGGATCAAAATTTCACGTAAGGCCGTGAAAGAGTGGCTGTTGTCATCACTTCAGCATTAGTCAATTTTGCTATGTATTAGTCATAAAGAGAATTTCGTATCCTTATAACTCTGAATCATAATTATGCTTCTTAGTGGAGAGAAAATGCATAAGGTTCAGGATGGCAAAGCTAGTTTTAATTGCGGCAGTAGCACTACAAATTGGTATCGCGATAAGTAGTGAAGGGCTAGCCCGCTCTCTTGCAGAGCTAACGGCATTTTTGATCGCTATTGCGTTGGTCGTTATATACAAAAATAGCAAACGGGAAATACCGTCCCCTCAACGCGATAAGCAGACCACCAATATCTAAAACAGTAACCAACTTAGAGAAGTGGTAGAAATTAGCACCCACAGAGTCACACCAAACAACAGCGGCTTAGCTCCAGCTGACTTTAGTTTTGAAATTGAAATGCTGCAACCTATCAAGAACAGACATACAACCAACGCTTGCTTTGCTCCAATGAAAATGCCGTGATAGACCATTTCAAATTGAGGAAAGAAGTCGCTAAACGCGATAGCTGCACAGTACCAAAAAATGAAATAAGGGATAGCTAGTTTTTTCTTTCCATTCTCTTTTTGGCCTCTTGAAAAGATGACGGCACTGATCAAAGCAACAGGAATGATCCATAAAGCGCGCGCGAGTTTCAATGTTGTTGCCGTCGTTAGTGCTTCTTCCCCATAGGCCGAGGCAGCCCCGACAACAGAAGATGTGTCATGAATGGCAATCGCAGCCCATGTGCCAAACGTGTGTTGATCTAGCCCTAAAGCATGTCCAATCACAGGAAACACAAAGAGTGCAATGGAGTTCAGGACAAACACTGTTGCCAGTGCTAATCCAATCTGCTCGTCTTTCGCTTTAATCGCCGGTGCCACAGCAGCAATTGCGCTACCACCACAAATTGCAGTACCTGATGAGATTAAGTAAGCGGTTACTCGCTCCAATTTAATTACCCTGGCAATGAGAGTGCCCATGATCAGTGTGCCTGTAATAGTGGCGATGATCAGGCCGATACCATCCGATGTGACTGCAAGTGCTTGCTCAAAGTTGATGCCAAAGCCTAAGCCAATAATCGAGTAAGACAGCAGCTTTTTAGTAAAAGAAGCGATGGGCAGCTCGGAAGGCACAAAACCAAAACTTGCGAGTAGAAAACCGATAACTAGAGCAATGGGAGAGGAGGCAAGAGGGGTTAGACAAAAAAGTAACGCCAATCCAAACAGGAGGTAGTTTCTATTCAAGGTTTTTATTCGCTGTTGTGAATGAAAGGGAGAGTATATCGCACTGGGTGTGGTCAGTTTGTCTTAATGATTTGAACACATGTTCAGTTATCCTAAACATGTGTTCAAGTGTATTTATCGCCAGTCGCCTCTAAGTTGATGCACTTTATCGAACATTGTTTTTGCCGTTGCCTCGTTTGGTGGCACCGGTTGTCCAGCCTCAATTTCTAGCTTTGACCAAAATCGAGTCGGTAAGCCACAGCATGCGCGACCTTTTGCGCGGCTGAAATAGCTTCCCCATAAGCCTTTAAGTGCAACAGGTATGACAGGTACTGGACTACGACGTAGGATTATATCAATACCGCGCATGAATTCATTCATTTCACCATCTGAAGTTAATCTTCCTTCAGGGAAAATACAGACGATATGACCTTCGCTTAGCGCAGCTTCCACATCGTTAAATGCACGTCTGATAGAGCTTCTGTTACTCGCTGAAATTGGAATTACCCCAGTTCGACGTAAAAAGCGCCTTAATGGAGGTAGGTTGGCGTAATCTTCCTCCATCACAAAACGAATCAACCTTGGGCATACGGCACTAAGTAGCAATGCATCCATGTAGCTTACATGATTACATACAATCAATGCCCCACCATGCTCGGGTAGGTTGTGTAGATTCTTATGCTTAACTCGATAGATGGTGTGCGTAAGCATCCACATGACAAAGCGAACTACAAAAATAGGAATTTGCAAAAAGATGTAAGCGGCGACTAAGAAATTTAAAATGGCTAACAATGCAAACAGCTGAGGAATTGTCATCTTGATTACACTTAGGCACACAATACCTAAGACAGCGCTGCCGACCATAAACAGAGAGTTAAAAATGTTGAGCCCTGCGATGACTTGAGCACGTTCGGTTTCCTTTGCTCGATGCTGCATTAATGCGTAAAGAGGCACGATAAACAAACCGCCCGAAGCGCCAATCATCAATAGGTAGAAAAATAATGGCCAAAAAGGCTCATATCTAAAGAAGTCTACAAAGTTATGGAAAGTAGGTAGATCATTGGGAATGGAAGTGGCCATTAGGTACCCAAATACCGTAATGCCAAAGGCACCAATTGGCACAATACCGACTTCGATACGATGGTTTGAGATCCAATTGCAAAGTAGCGACCCTAGCGCGATACCAATGGAAAATAGAGCGAGCAAGAAAGACACCGTACTCTCGGTGCCATTTAGGTAAATCTTAGTGAAATTCGGGAATTGTGTTAGATATGCGGCGCCTAAAAACCAAAACCAGCTTATTGCCATTATGCATTGAAAAACAACTCGATCGGATTTGGCGATAGAGAGCGTGTGTTTGGTTTGCTTGTATGGTTGCCAACGAAAAGAGAGATTGGGCGCGCTGGCTGCAGCAAAGGGGATTGAGCGGCTCGACAAGTAGCCTAACAATGCGAAGATCACGACACAAAATGCGGCAAGGTATTTTGCGTTGTCTGCAGAGGCTATAATCCCAGCGCCTAAGGTGCCAATAAGGATGGCGATAAAGGTACCAGCTTCAACAAGAGCGTTGCCGGGCACTAACTCTTTAGCATTTAACTTTTGAGGCAAAAGGGCATATTTAACTGGGCCAAAAAATGCTGACTGTGTGCCCATTAAAAACAGTAGCAATAAAAGCACACCATAACTTTCGGTTATGAATCCGATGGCACCCAACAGCATGATGGCTATTTCAAATAGTTTGACCTTACGAATAAACCATGACTTTTCATATTTGTCGGCTAATACGCCAGCGGAAGCAGAGAACAGAAAGAACGGTAGAATGAACAAGCCTGCCGCAAGGTTGATGAACAAATTGCTCGAAATAGGCAGTGCACTGGAGCCCGCGAATGCGACAAACAACAGCAAAACGTTTTTAAAAATATTGTCGTTGAAAGCGCCAAAAAACTGAGTAATGAAATAGGGCAGGAACTTTCTCTGCGTAAGTAACGACGGCTGTCTGTCGGATGACATGGATAATCCTTTGCTACCAGTTCGTGAGATAGTTAGAAAGAAGATTACTGATCAACTCTTTGCCATCAATCGGTTCACTAGAGAAAAACTTATCATCAACACTGAGTAAAGTAATGCCATGTACGCCAGACCAAAGGACTCGACTCGCTTGAATCACTTCGGATTCAGTACGATGTGGTGCGATTTGAGCCAATAGTGACTCTAGCATTCCCGTCATACCATCGATACGTTTGGCATGCCATTCCGGAAGTTCTGCTCCATTCATGTTGTGTTCGAACACTAACTGCCAACGGTATGGGTGTTTTTGAGCAAAATCGTGGTAGCAATAAGCGAGTTCAAAAAGCGCTTGATGGGAGTCTTTGCTGTCATTAGTCGCTTTGCGTGCTTCTTGAGATAACTCATCTAAAGTTTGAGCGACAACATGAAGCAACAACAAATTATAATTACCAAAAACATTTACCAATGTGCTTGGCACGTAACCAATCATGTTAGCGATTTTACGAAGACTGAGTTCGTGGTAAGAATTCTCATCTAAAAAGTTTTTGACCGTTGTTAACGTCAAATTCACTAACTCTTCTCGGGTGTGATCGTTTCTGCGCGCCATACTCTCAAACTACTTTATTGAACATCGTTCAATATGATAGTCAGCTACCTCTTAACCGTCAACAAGGCAATGTGTCCAAGTGCCCTCAAGGTGTAGGATTCTGAGCTGTGTCACTGATTCTAATTCAAGTAAAACAATCTGGAGTATTAGTGAACTTATTCCATACTTTTTTTACATTGATCAAGCGCCTTCAGCTGAATTGTAAGCAGTGTGAGCAGTCTGCATTTTTGGCAATATTCTGATACATGTCAGCTTCTATAAGCTATTTTCATCAATCGGTATACAGAGTATGATGACTTAAAAATCATCTTTGGCGTGCTACTGTTTGAAACAACGATTGTTTCGTCTTGAAAATGGGGCACTATCTTAGATAGCTAACTTTAAGGATAACGATGAAACGTTTATTTTCTATTGTTGCTTTATTGATGTTTACTGTTGCTGTAACGCCTATCGCGGAAGCGAAGAAGTTTGGTGGCAGTAAGTCTTTCGGTAAGAGCTACAAAACTGCACCAGCACCGAAACAACAGCAACAAAACACCAATACGGTCGGCAAAGATCAGACGACAAAGTCTTCAAGTAAGAAAGGCCTTATGGGTGGTCTGCTAGGCGGACTTCTTGCTGGTGGTCTACTTGCTGCATTCTTTGGCGGTGCTTTTGAAGGTATCCAGTTTATGGATATCCTAATTATTGGTTTGATTGCCTTTGTCATCTTTAAACTAATGCGTGGTATGCTAGGTGCGAAGCAGGGCAGTATGAACCAGCATCGTCAACAGCCTGCATTTGGTGGCAACGCATCTAAGTTTGAGCAACCAAACATGCAAAACTTTGAGCAACAACCAAACACAAATAATGGTGGCTTTGGTGGTTTTGGCGCTCAAACAGACGTACCACATAACTACCCACCGGGTTTTGACCAAGCAGCGTTCATTAATGGTTCTCGTGAACACTATCGAATCCTGCAAGGTGCGTGGAATCACAACCAGTTAGAAACTATTGAAGAATATGTTTCTCCAAGCTTGTTTGAAGACCTAAAAGCAGAGCGCGCGAAGCTCGACGGTGAGCAGCATACTGACGTAATGTACGTTGATGCGGAGATCGTCCGTGCTGATTACGATGCAAATAAAGCACAGCTTAGTCTGCAGTTTAGCGGTCGTTACCGTGACACAGTAGAAGGTGTTGAAGAAGAAATCGAAGATATCTGGCACCTAGAGCGTGACTTGACTGCGCCTAATGCGCCATGGTTAATCGTTGGCATTCAAGGCTAGTCACCTTTAAACCAATTTAGTCACTAGTAAAAATCCCGCATCCCCTGCGGGATTTTTTGTATCTATCATTTATATTTCTTGTACGTGTTTTTATACAAACATCACTAATTGAGTCCGCTTGATAACTTTTGCTCTAATTTTGCGAGCCCACTTTTTCTAGTAAATCCTCAAGTGTTTTCCTATTTATATTGAACATTCATATTAAGGCCATACGAACTAACAAAATCAAAATAGCTAGTAAATTGTTTGTAGGGTAAAGATCTGCTCCTCAGCCTTTTGTTTGTGGAGTTTCACATGGGGTTGGTTGCTTTAGTGAGATTGAGTATAGGTTATACCAATCGTAGTAAATAACTGGTCATTCTAGCTTGTTAAAATACTCGATAACTGCGTTGCAATTTTTGATTGTAG
>NZ_JAWOWF010000022.1:18173-78803 GCF_033340295.1 Vibrio sp. 1401 | reverse complement strand
CTGAAACTCAGTATGTTGTTTAAGAACTGAACAACATGGGGCTACCATGTCTTCTCATCGAATTAAGCAACAAAGCCTGCTGAATGCTAATGTAATCTATTACCCAAAACATAATTCTTTATGGCTAGTCAATTGGGCACAGGAAGTCATAAACAGTATTAGCTGATAGAAACATGTTTTCATTTATCCTTAAATATTACGATTAAAGATTGAAATTTATTTATCAATCTTTCATATTCTGTTAGATAAATAAGATATTCGGCATTATGTAACTCAAGAAGGCGTGTACAGAGATAAAGAGAGCTTCACTCGTTTAGAGTCTCACACAAAAGCAGGACTCGGTAACCATCTTCGCAGCAAATTTTGAGCATTGTGGCGTCTTGTGCTTGAAACCAGAGTGAGAGGAATAAGATACCTAATTTCAAAGGTCGCTCCTTTTCTGGTTAAGCTATTCTCTTTAGACAGTTAGTTGTTTTGCAAGTATGGCGTAAGTTATCGTGAACTTGCAAATATGCTCGAATACATTGACTCAGTTACGCGCTCCCAAGCTGGGTTTTGAAATAGGTGCCTGAAAAGAAGAAATGCTTACGCTGATATTAGAAGCCTGGATGGACTTCTTGATGACAGATTAATGATACCTACATTCGTATCAAAGGACGATGGAGTCAACTTTATCTAACTATCATTGAGTAAGGTGGGACGTTACATTCTACAAAAACACCCTCTTCCTTAGATCAACGGCCGTTCGTATGAGTAAGACTCACTATCCAGTTATTTCCAGAAACGTCAATTGATAGAAATTAACCCTAAATTTTTCATCTTACCAGCGTAGACTAAATAGATGTGCTTGCTGAAGACATTCGTCCAGCGTCGTAGTCATGTTGAAAGAAGGGGTCAACGTCATCACAAATGCCAAAATACGGACGCCCGATAACACCGAGCATATAAGCACTTTGCTCACAATACTCTTGCTTGCCTTGCTGGTAACCCGCTTGATAAGCCATTATGAGTTCTGACGTCGCATGGTTAACATCATCCAGCTTCGCAATTCGCTCCTCAGATAACTCCCGTAATCCATCTAAAGCTGACTGCTTACCAAACACTTGCCAATCGGTCACATTATTCGAAGTCGGTAGTGTTGTTTGTGCGCATGCAGCAAGAAGCAACGCCATTACTCCAATTACGAATGCTTTCATCGTGACTCCTTAGTGTTTAGCTCGTTGCTATTGATAATGTCAGTATAGCTCACACCTTTTGACACCAATCGCCGGAAGCGATTTCTTCGGTTAATTGCTCAGTATCTTGATATAAGTAGATCCAAGCTTGGCCAAACGGCGTAACGATGCTCTCTCGGCGATATTCCACTGGCACATCTTCCAACTTATCTAGCTCGGATAAGGTTTCATCATCAATCAGATACACTTCACCTTGAATCGAGCGTTGCCCATCAGACAACGCTGGATAAGGGCCTAAGTCATACATTGCAAATTGAGCATCCGTTTCATGTAAACCAAGAAACTGCGCCGAGCGCAAATACTGATGGTTGTACTCTCCCTTGCGTAACGTGCCGTAGACAAAAATCAAATGCTGCATAACCACTCCTTAGTCATGACTGTGTATACTTAGGTTAAAGCACTTTAATCGAACTCAAACTGATAGAGTAGGTCAACAGCGCTATCTACACCAGATACCGCTTCTAAATACAAGTCTTGCATCAATCGGTAACGCACAGTGAACTCACCTAGGGAGTTAAAGATGCCGACACCATATTTCACCTGCAAACCTGGCAGAATATAACCACTCACCGTCACTTGCGAATCATCGCCCGAACCAGCAGTGTCCAGCTGTAAATCCTGTACGCCAAAGGCTTCACCGATTTCACCAACCACACGACCACTCTTCGCCAAGCTTAAACCAATTAAGGTAGTCGTCATTGCATTACCACCGGCTTCACCATCAATATCTTGACCACGAAGTAGATAAGAAAGTGCATTGGCTTGGTTCATCGCGGGCTCTGAGAAAATTTCTATACTCGGATCAGATGCTGGGCCCGACACTTGTACCCCCGCAATGACATCATCTTGGGTATTGTCTGGATTACGAATCGCTTTGATAGACAAGTAAGGTTGATCTGGTGGACCATTCATCAGAATCTTACCTTCTTTAATCAATAAGTCCTGACCAAACGAACGATAAGAACCATCGACAACATTCACTTCACCAACGATGAACGGACCTTTGTCTTTTTGTGTCACGTTTAGGCTCCCTTTCAACCCACCTTTTAAGCCAAAAGCGGCAAGTTGGAAGTCATCACCAATTTTAATGTTGATGTTCGTTTCCACATCAAACGGCATCGCAGCCACATCGTCCACTGGCTGCAAGTTTTTATCAAGAATAACGGTATCACTCGATACGCCTACTGCACTTGGTGGAAGCTCTTCGACGACAATTCTTCCCCATGGCAAATTAATATCACCCTCAATTTTCGCAAGCTGAGGGGTCACATCTATTGTCATGTCAGGCTCAACTTTGATTTTTACCATTGGAGGCACATCAACATTGAGCTCTTTAGCAAATACACGCGCTTTAGTGCGCCAGTTCTGTAAGTCCTGCCAGTCGGCATCACCGGTAACGTTCAACTCACCATCCGGGGTTAGAATTCCGGCATCCAAGTCCGCTTGATGGCCTTTAAAGTTGATGACGACCTGCCCTGAGTTTATATCTATCGGTGTGACTTCACCCTGTAGCTTCATTTGGTCAATCAAGAACTGACCATTCACCTTCGGATGCATGACGTCACCTGATATCGCTAGGTCAGTATTCATGTTTGCTTTAAACAAGCTGTACTCACCAATCAACGGTGCCAAGAAATCCAAGTGGAACGTAGAGAGTGAAACCTTACCATCAATAGTGGGCTTTTCAGACGAGACATTCAGTAAAGAAACCTTACCAGACAAGTCACCGTTATCTTTCACATCAAATAGCCACTCGGCATCAAGCTTGTCTTTCGCTAATGCTGCTTTAAAGTTGAAGCTTTCCCAACCGACTTTAATTGGCTGTTCAAGCGCTTGTTCAACTTGGCCTTTTGGCATATTGACACTTAAGGTTACTTCAGGCTTTTTCTCTGGTGCCCATTTAGCAAAAGCCTGTGCATTAACCGAGCCTTGCAGCTTGGTTTCTGGCGGCAGGAATTGTTTGATTTGGTCAAAATCAAAATCATTGATGGCTAACTTCGCCTGGCCACTCTTACCGACACTAATGTCTTCGGTTAGACATACGCTCGACTCCGCTTGCAACCAACAATGCGCTTGAACGTTCGCGATCTGTTTGTCGATATTGACCTTCACCGCGGTCGATTTTTGCAACGCCCACGGGCCTTGTTGCGAGCTCAGCGTCAAGCGGCGCAGCGCCCCATCCCAAATCATTTCTGGTTTCTGCTGGAATGTCCCTTCAATTTCTAAACTGGTCGACACCAGGTCAGATACTACATCGAGCGTCAGTTGATGCAGTTTTTCATCCCCAGAGACTTCAAGGTCAGCACTATCAACTTTTATGTCGTCATAGGTAATGTTGTTCGCAATTAGGCTTATGTTCGCTTTTGGTGCTGGCAGAGGCTTCACATCACCCTTTAAGGTGATCGTTTCTACGTTCGCCTGTTGCTGCCAGTTTATCTGATTTAAAGCGAGATCAAGATTGATGTCTGGTTCTTTCAAGCTACCACGTAGTGCGACTTTACCCTGCATCTTACCTGCAAGGTCCGGAACACTTTTTGCAAAATCAGGGAAGTTAACCTCAACATCCATCAGAATTTGCTTATCTATCTTACCCTTTGCACTGAGTTGGTTTGGACCATGAGAAAGCGCTAAACCCTGAGTGGTAAGTTGGATGTCTTCGCCTTTGCCGTTCTTATCAGACGCTTCAAGTTGCCCTTCAACATTCAGCGGATACCCTCGCAAAATGCCGTCAATATCTAACTTAGGCAAACTGACTTGCCAACCGCCTTGTTCTGTTAACGACCCCGAAGTCGAAAGGTTACCGCTGATATCCCCTTCAGCTTCTTTCCATTGTAAACCTGGTTGAATGTTTTTCAGGTTTAAGTCAGCTTGCCAGTTGATTGGCGCGGCCCAATTGGCCATGACTTTCCCAGAGAGTTCGCCTCCCAGGGTTTTCACTACAAGGCTTTCGAGGTCAATTTGCTCTAACGTACCTTTGCCGTTTAGTGCGACATCAACGGCGGGAATATCTTTGCCTGACGCTTTGGTTTCTAATGCGACTTCGTAGCCATCAAGTGAGCCTTTTGCCGCCAAGCTTGGTACAGAAACCTGGTAATCGCTTTGTCCAAATAGCGGCCATTGCGCCTGTACATTTTTAATCGCGACATCAAACGGTAACTGCGTTTTAAGCGGTTGAATATCACCTTTGATCTCCGCTTGTACAAGCTCAGAAAGCGTAGCATTTAGTGACAAATCACCAACCGAACCCGAGACCGAAAGCGACAGTTTTTGTCCCTTCGCATCCGCTTGCTTCACTAACGCGTCCAGTTGCGCTTTGATAGGGTAATCAGAAGAAAGCGTCACTTGTGTGCTCAACTTGCCTTCCACTTCTGGCATGTCGAGCTCTAACGTTTTGACATCAACACGTTCACCGCCTGCTCTTGCAACCAAACCAAGATGATTGACGATCACTGGCGTTTCACCTGCCAGTTTGAAATTGTGAATATCAAGACGACGCGCTTCCACCGTCAGTGGAATCCATACTTCGGGTAACACAATATCTTGCGGCGTAGCATCGGCCTCTTTCGGCTCTTCAACAACCGCTTCTGGGGCCGCTTCACTTGGTGCGAGCGCAACATTAATGTCTTTCAACGCGGTAGGTGCGATCACCAAACGATCGCCTTGCATCGACAAAGCGGTCGAGAACGTTTGCCAATCAATTTGATTGCCCAGCACATTGACGTTGATGTCATTAAAGCTGACTTTATTAACAAAAATTGGCACTGGCGTACTGATAGAACGCAGTGGTGGTGTTTCCTCTTGCTCCTCGCTTGCTGGCGGTAGCTCTGGCATCTTAAAGTCAAGCCCCTGCAGTCTTAACTCATCGACACAAACCTTAGGGTCAAAGAAACAGCGGAAGTTCACTGCCAAAGCTAAACGCTCGACTTTGGCATCGATATTCAAAGACTCATCGACAAAACTGACGTTATGCAGTTCGAAGCGAGGAAACAATGAACCCTGCACTTTTTCAATCTGCAATTGTGGTAGTGCTTTTTCGGCTCCCCACAAGGCAAATTTGAGGCCTGGGTGGGTAAATAAAACTGTCGCGACAATAATGATGAGCAACAGCAATAGACCAATCAAACTGAGCGACAGCCATTTGGTCCACTTAAACATCATTTTGATCATAGCTCAGGCCCCAATGAGAAGTGGATACGAAACTCTCGTTCTGGTTTTGCATCCAACCCCCATGCAAAATCAAAACTAACAGGGCCCACCGGAGACGCCCAGCGGATACCAACACCAGCACCTGATTTCCAATCTGGTGTTTCATTAAACGCATCACCAATATCGTAAAACGTTGCAGCCCACCAGTTTCCATAAACACGATATTGGTATTCTAATGTACTGCTAACAATGTATTTACCACCCGTCAAAGCACCACTCTCATCCACAGGTGAAATAGATTCATAGCCGTAACCACGAATATTATTGTCACCACCTGCGAAGAAACGCAGCGACGGTGATAGCTTTTCAAGTTCATCGGTAATATTCGCACCACCTTCTAAGCGGAACAAACCACGATGATTCTCTCCAATACCACGAATCCAAGAAGTCGAGCCAATTAAGCGGAGCACTCTAGTTTCAGAAAGCATAGCGGTATCACCATACTCAATAGTGATGCTTTGCTTGTCTCCCCACATTGGCATATTGCCCCCTCGAACCCTAGTCCGAGAAAATGTCGCACCTGGAAGTACGAAGTTGAATTCATCATCTTGTAAACCTTGCGTAAAGCTCTCGTACAAATGACGAACATAAACGGTATTATGCCAACCACCGTCTGCTAACCAATGCCGCTCCACTGCAAGGTTAGACTCGATACTCTGTGTGTCACGGTTGTCTAGGTTTTTAAGCCCATATTGAACTTGATAATAATCGTTAGCGACATCTTCTAAAGGAATTTTGTAAGAAGCAGTCACGGTTTGCTCTGGCTTAGATAGGGATAAAGCAGTGTTGAAACTGTGTCCTCGGGAGCTCACCCAAGGTTTCTTCCACTTCAACGTTCCTCGAACGCCTACATCCGTTGAGTAACCAATACCCGTCTCGATCTGATTCTTAGAAGCAGGAGATAAAGACACTTTAATTGGCAAGTCTCGGCCATCATCAAGCCTATCCAATTCAGGCTCAACAAAAACTGAGGAAAACCACTCCGTATTTGATAGCTTCTGGTTAAACTCGCCCAGCTTCGAAACGTTGTATGGGTCCCCTTCTTTAAAAGGTTGTAGTGATGCGACACGGTCTTCCCAGATGTGGTTGCCAATAAAAGAAACGTCGCCAAAATTGAAACGTATTCCACTGCTGTAGTGCAAACGGACATTAGCTTCGTTCAGATCAGGGATAACCTCTAATCGACTTAGCGTAAACTCACCATTGAAGTAACCACGCTGAAGCGCCAAGTTACGAATGCCTGACTTAAGGCTGTCGTATTGGCCTTGATTCAAAACTTGACCAACTTTGAGCGGAGAGCGCTCAATAAGTTTTGCAAACTCTTCATCGTCTTTAGCCTCTCCAGTGATGACCACATCCATGACTTTCACTTTCACTGGCAAGCCCGGCTTGATGAGCACAATTAACTCATCATTCGCTTCAGGAATAGAGTATGAAATTTTTGCATGATAATACCCAAGCGCGTTAAGCGCTTCAGTGATACTTTGATCTAATCTCGCTTGAAAACGCAGAGAAGTGGAGTAATCCTTCTCTGGAATAGATGACAGATACGCACTGACATTCTCTTCTAAAGCGCCATCAATGCCTTTCAAAGTCAAAGAAACATCGGCATAGGCACCATGAGAAAAGGCAAACAGGCCAACGATGGTGGGGAGAGCTTTTTTTATCATGCTTTTATGGCTGAATGAGGTTAAGTAAACGTAAATAATGATAACGCCAATTAGATTCTAAGTCTGTAATATTAATAGCTTTAACGCGGTCTATCTCATAACAGCATCAGATACAGACGAAATGAAAAAGTTCGCAAATTTAAGACACGTATTTAAGGACAAATACCATGCTCAACAAACAAACATTGATCAGTATAGAAGATGCCTTGCCAGGTAGAGATCAACCAATGCAGATTGACGATCATCATTTTGTAAATAAATCTAACCTAAAGGCGCCTCTGGCGTCACACCAACAGCAGATTTTGCTCGGAATGGGCTGTTTTTGGGGCGCTGAGCGCGTATTTTGGCAACTCGACGGCGTTGTATCTACTTCGGTCGGTTACGCTGGGGGGCACACACCCAATCCCACGTATGAAGAGGTCTGTACAGGTAAAACGGGTCATACAGAAGTCGTACGAGTCGTTTTCGATGAACGCGTCATCTCATTAGAAAAGCTACTGGCTGTTTTTTGGGAAAAACACGACCCAACTCAGGGAATGCGTCAAGGTAACGACTTAGGTACTCAATATCGTTCTGCAATTTACACTTATTCGACGGAGCAACTCGAGAGCGCAGAGAAATCGAAACTCTTGTATCAACAAGCACTGCAAGAAGAGCAACGCGCGAACATCACCACCGAAATACAACCAGCAGGTCCGTATTACTTTGCGGAAACCTACCACCAGCAATATTTGGCGAAAAAACCTGATGGTTACTGTGGCATCGGAGGAACGGGAGTTTGCTTCCCACCAAGCCTCCAAGGATAAACCTAACCAGCAACAAAAAGAGCGACCGATATGGTCGCTCTTTTCTAAATCTAAGTGGGTACCAAGCTAACTAAGCCGATAATGATGCTATCACTTGGTTGACTTCTTTAAAGATGGTGAGCCTTTTATGATCGTTGACGTCAGGTAGTAACACTTTGCCATTGTCGAACTGAAAACAGCCAACCCCGACAATAAAAAACTGACCTTTGAACAACGTTTTAACAAAACGGGCCACTTGTAATGGTCGATATACAGCAAACTCACGTAGCATAACTCACCTCAATTCCTTTGAGAAAACACGGATTGCTTATTTTTCCTCTGCAATCTTAATGCGCAATTTGCGGCGGACCTCATTTTAGCAAATTCTAAATATAACGCAAGATTACACCACTCCATACGTTAAATAAATGTTATCAACGGTCCTACAAATTTCTAGGATCTGGATATATACTGGAAGCTTCCAAACCTCGTACGGAATATAACAATATGAAAACTAAGACTCTCCTACCTCTATTACTGGCCTTAACGCCAAGCTTGACCTTTGCACACAACTTGTCAGTAGGAAAAAGCGTTCCTCCTGTCAATGTTGCCGCTTACGGCGAGATTGTTTTACAAGGCGAAGGCGTTGCATACCAACCCTGGGCAACTCAACATATGCAAGGCAAAGTTCGTGTTATTCAAGCCATCGCAGGCCGTAGCAGTTCAAAAGAGATGAATGCCCCTTTAATGTCGGCAATAACAGCGGCAAATTTTCCACAAGAAAGCTACCAGACGACGACTATCATAAACCAAGATGATGCAATTTGGGGGACAGGCTCTTTCGTGAAGTCTTCAGCTCAAGACAGCAAAAAAGAGTTTCCTTGGTCATCCATGGTTCTTGATGAAAATGGCGTAGTTGCTAATACTTGGGACCTGAAAGAAGAAAGCTCGGCCATTATTGTTCAAGACAAAACGGGCAAAGTTCTGTTTGTCAAAGAGGGCGCACTTGAGCAAGATGAGATAACAAAAGTCATTGAGCTTATTAAACAGAACATCTAGCTTCATTGAATGGCTCCTTGTTCTTGTTGTAAGGAGCTATATGAATTTGATTAGAAGCATGGGCAGTGATAACTCTGCTCTTTATAAGTGCGACACTTCCATCAGAGAGTATTACCAATATTTTTCGGCACGTATGTGTGGAGTTAAATTTTTCTGCTAGCCAACAAAAGAGTGAACTTTTATTCATTATGGGTGTTATATTATAACAGTCGGTAAGAGGAGCTCAGATGTACCACCACCAGCAAAAAACACTAAGATATTGGTATCGCACTGCTTTATTTTTCAGTGTTGCGTTGCTGATCGCTTGGAACTTTGCGGTTGTACTTCATCAAGTCGATCTGACGCCCGACCATCATACCCATCATCATTGCCAATTATTTTCTGGTGTTCAGCACGGTATAGCAAAGGTACAACCTACCCTCTCTACACCGACTTTTACGCGCGCCCAGCATCATCATGTTTTTTTGCATCTCGTGTACGGCGAAGAAGTTCTTGGCGCTGCTCGTGCCCCTCCTTATTTTGCTTAATTTCCAAACTATTCCACACTCAAAATTATTGAGTTCATTTCCGCACCTAGTGTGTCAGGGAACAATAACTTAGTGAAACTCGAATCTGAGCAATACCGCCTTTGGTTAATGCCAGTAAAATTAGGAAAAATACAATGTCATCAAAACACGTTTTAGCCCTTGCTATTGGCCTCACTTTATCGACAGCAGCGAATGCAA
The DNA here is from genome assembly GCF_033340295.1 of Vibrio sp. 1401. Lineage (NCBI taxonomy): Bacteria > Pseudomonadati > Pseudomonadota > Gammaproteobacteria > Vibrionales > Vibrionaceae > Vibrio > Vibrio sp. 1401. The sequence continues at coordinate 69,123 of NZ_JAWOWF010000022.1, read as the reverse complement.
ACGAATACCGCCAGCATGGTGCTCATGTGCATGGTCACGTCGAGTTTAATATCGCCCAAGATGGCAAAGATCTGTTAGTAGAGATCACAGCTCCTGGAGCTGATGTTGTGGGTTTCGAACATGCTCCAGAAAACGCACAACAAGAGCAAGCGCTTAAACAAGCCGTCGCTACACTCGAAGACAGCAACGCATTGTTCGCTATTAACTCACAAGCTGATTGTAATATTGAAGAAGCTTACGTGAGCCACAACCTAAGCGAAACTCATGAGGAACATGATCATAGTGAGCACGACCATGATGACCATGCACATCACGATCATGAAGGACACGAACACCATGATCATAATGAACATCATGATAAACATGACCACCATGATGAGGCGCACGATCATGGCGGTCACGGTGAATTTTCGGTGCAATATCGCTTCAATTGCGAACAAGTTAATCAGCTTAGCCAAATCCAAACCGATTGGTTTAACCAATTCCCAACTACAGAGTCCATCAGCGTCAATATATTCACTGATACCATGCAATCAGCAATTAAATTAAGCAAAGATAACACCCAAATCGTAATCAAATAACACGAGTGGCGTGTAAGTACCCACTTACACGCCACAGCTTTGTTGATTTAATATGACTGAAACCACACCAAATGTTGTCGAGCTAGAGGATGCCCAATTTTTCTGGCCCGGTTCAACCAACGCGACCATCCACATCCCCAAATTACACATTACACAAGGCGAACATGTGTTTATCAAAGGTCCAAGTGGCTGCGGTAAATCGACCTTGCTCGCTTTGTTGACGGGGATTAACACATTAACTTCAGGCTCTCTATCTGTACTCGATACTGACCTTGCTAGTTTAAGTGCCAGTCAGAGAGACCGCTTTCGCGCCAATCATATTGGCTACATCTTTCAACAGTTCAATTTATTGCCGTACCTTAACGTACTTGAAAACGTATTATTGCCATGTCAGTTCAGTAAAATACGACGTGACCGTGCCCATTTAGGTGCCTCATCTCAAACGTTAAATGAACAGGCTCAGGCCCTACTAGAACGACTGCACTTGCCAAACGAGCTTCATACACGCCCTGTCTCTGAATTGAGTATTGGTCAACAACAACGTGTGGCTGCGGCTCGAGCTCTGATAGGACATCCAGAGTTAGTGATCGCTGACGAACCAACCTCAGCTTTAGACTATGACAATCGTAAAGCATTTATTGAGCTCCTTATGGAGCAAGCGAATCAAGCCAATGCCACACTGGTATTCGTTAGCCACGACCCAACACTCGAACCCTTATTCGATCGCACGCTCAATCTACCCGACATTAATCAAGTATCTAGCCTAGGAGCCATATCATGAGTGCTGTTGTAAAGCTCGCCTGGAAAAGCTTGATGAACCGCAAAGCGACGGCAATTCTAACCATCATGACCGTTGCGATTTCAGTGGTACTCCTCTTGGGCGTCGAGCGTATCCGAACTCAAGCCAAGGATAGCTTCTCCAATACAATTTCAGGCACTGACCTCATTATTGGTGGACGCTCTGGGCAAGTGAACCTATTGCTCTATTCTGTGTTTCGTATTGGTAATGCGACCAACAACATCGATTGGAAAAGCTACCAAGAGTTTGCCAATCATCGTTCAGTCGATTGGGCTATTCCAATCTCGCTTGGCGACTCGCATAAAGGCTTCCGAGTTATGGGAACCAATCACAGTTACTTTGAGAATTACAAGTTTGGAAGTAAGCAACCACTAACATTTAGCAAGGGCAGAGAATTCAATGGTTTATTTGAAACCGTGCTAGGTTCTGATGTCGCTAAACAACTTGGTTATGATATCGGTAGCGAAATCATCATTGCCCACGGCATTAGCGACGTTGGCTTTAGCCGTCATGACAATCTGCCATTTAAAGTTGTCGGTATCCTTGCACCTACAGGAACACCAGTCGACAAAACTGTCCATGTATCATTGGAAGCCATCGAAGCCATTCACGTCGGATGGGAAAGTGGTGCGCGTTTGGGCCCGACACCCAAGGCACAAGATCTCAAAAACAGAGACTTTCAGCCCAAACAAATTACCGCTATGCTCGTTGGTTTGAAATCTCGTATTCAAACTTTCGCCCTGCAAAGACAAATTAACACCTACCCCAAAGAGCCGCTCAGCGCCATTATGCCCAGCGTTGCGTTGCATGAGTTATGGGGAATGATGTCTGTTGCAGAGCAAGCCCTAATGGCAGTATCTGGTTTTGTCGTGATCGCAGGGTTGTTAGGTATGTTAAGCAGTCTATTAACTAGCCTACAGGAACGCCGCCGTGAAATGGCGATTTTGCGTGCCATGGGAGCAAGGCCTCGTCATGTTTTCTCACTCTTAATTAGTGAAGCCAGCTTGCTTACAGCTGCTGGTATTATTACTGGCGTTACTGGGCTGTATGCCATTCTTGCTATCGCGCAGCCGATCATCCAACAGCACTATGGAATACATCTCACCTTAAGCATCTTATCTACTTATGAGTGGATGCTATTAGGTTTCGTACAATGCGCTGGTATTGTGATTGGTTTCATTCCCGCACTCCGCGCCTACCGACAGTCACTGAGTGACGGAATGACAATAAGGATTTAATAAAATGTGGAAAAAAATACTCGCAAGTTGCTTGCTGGTCGTCGCATTCACAGCGCCTGTTATGGCTAGCGAAGAACCATTAAAGCTTGACTGGATTGACCTTGTTCCAGAAAAAGAGCGTAAATTGTTCGACAGTATAGGCATGCCCGCATCTGATCACAGTGGTGGCGCAGCCCAGCAGTCCAAGATTGGTAACGTTCGACCAGAACTGAACGGAAGCCAAGTTAAAATTCCGGGGTTTGTTATCCCACTTGAAGGTGATGCCGATACCGTCACCGAATTTTTATTGGTGCCATATTTTGGAGCTTGTATTCACGTGCCACCACCGCCTCCAAACCAGATCATTTACGTGAAGTTTCCGAAAGGCGCGCCTGTTCAAGAGTTGTGGGATGTTATATATGTGGTTGGAACGTTGAAAACCGAGACGATAAACCACGAACTGGCAGAAACGGCTTACGTTATTGAGGGATCAGAAATAGAAGCCTACGACGATATGTAATTTAAGTCGTCGATAAGCCTCGCTACACCTAAGGCGTCACACTGGCGCCTTTTTTAGCTTTGTGCTACACGATATAACGAGATAAATACGCTAACACGCCCACATAAATAACCAAAAGAAACGCTATCGACAGGTGCTTTTTGAGTTTACCTGCTTCTGAGAACTTCATAGCCCCTCCAAAATAACGATAACAATTTTAACAACTCATTATCATTTTGAATAGCCCTATTCGTTCAAAAACTGAGAACTCCTGTCTGGTCGCTTGGTCAGATAAGGTGTAAATTTAAACGTGCGAACCGCGCAGTTCTTGGTAGGAAAACGAATGGCAGACCCGACAAAGCAACCTGTTGTCATCGAACATCAGTCAGACACAAAAAAAAATACGCAACAAGAAAAGAAACAAGGCTACATAAAAGACAGTGCTAGTAAGGTAAAAACCATTGCCCAAATACACGGTCTTGACGCCTTACTGCAAACCGAACCGCCAGCCAAATCTGCGTTTGAAAGAGCCCAATTGCGAGAGCAAAGGCGCCAAGAACAGCGACAAAAAAATTTAGAACAGATTTTAAAATTAGCGCACAGTTCATGCCGAGATGAGACAGCGGGAGAGCCAGACCAAGATTGGTTGCATCGATTTTTTGAGATGGCTCAAGACATCCATAACAGCGCGATGCAAAAGCTATGGGCTCAAGTGATGAAACGTGAAGTGACCAATCCGGGTTCAACATCCATGAAAGCGTTGAAAACCCTCAAAGATATGTCACCAAAGGAAGCACAAACTCTGCAAAGAGCCGCCTCTTTAGCATGCAGTTTTGGAGGGGATCACAGCAGAAAACTGCTGATTGGTTACAAAGCCCAAGGAGGCATATTTAGCTTCGGCAAGCGAGACGTCGCCAACAGCCTAAATATGGGAAGTTTTCAACTGCCGTATTCAAGCTTGTTGCTCTTAATTGAATTAGGGCTGCTGCACAGTGCCGAACTTGAATCTGGCGAAATTAGTATCGAGACACCGTTGGTCCTCACCTACCAAGGTAAAAACTTGTCACTGAACGTAAACAGTAAAGGTGTCCGCCTTTTATATTATCGCTTCACACCCACAGGCAATGAGCTCTGTACCTTGCTCGGTAACAAACCACATGCCGAATACTACGACCAAATGCTTGCACTGTTAAATCATAGATTTAGTGTCCATAGTGAAGCTAAGAGTACGGTTCATCATACCGTCTAGCCAGCTTGAGAAGCATTTGACTACCTATGAGCCAAATACTTCTCCAGCTGCTCAAAGAGCTTTAGGTCACCTATGATCTAAATGCTTTTTTTATCGGATCACACCGCGTTGTTTAAGATCGATTAAGCACAAATCCACCAGCTCATCGACACTCTTTTCTCCCGCGGGCAAATCGATTTCAGGGTTCTCTGGCGCTTGATATTCCGAATCAATACCAGTGAAATTAGGAATCTCTCCCGCACGGGCTTTACGGTATAAACCCTTAGGATCTCGACCTTCGCAAACCTCTAGAGATGCATTGACATACACTTCAATAAACTCGCCTTCTGGCAATAAATCGCGCACTAACTTCCGCTCTGCACGATGCGGTGAAATAAACGCCGACAGAACAATTAAACCCGCATCTGCCATCAACTTCGCCAGTTCACCAATGCGACGAATGTTCTCGCGACGGTCCTGTTCAGAAAAACCTAAATCGCTACACAAACCATGTCGTACATTGTCACCATCCAATAAATAGGTATGGTAACCCAATGCTGCAAGGCGATTTTCCAACGCCCCTGCTACGGTTGATTTACCCGCTCCAGATAGACCAGTGAACCACAATACGGCAGGTTTTTGCTTCTTTAATTCAGCACGAAACTGTTTATCAACCGAATGCTGGTGCCAAACAATGTTTTCATCTTTTACCGTCGTTTCGGCAGTCATAACGTATCCTTGTAAATATCGGAATTAAAACGGGAAAAAGACCGGGATCAAAGTAAGTACTAATACAGAGTACACAATCGAAATTGGCACTCCAATTCTCACGTAGTCGGTCAATTTGTAATTTCCTACGCTGTACACCAGCAGGTTAGTTTGGTAACCGTAGGGAGAGATAAAGCTCGCACTCGCGCCGAACAAAACCGCCATGATGAATGGCATCGGATCCACGCCATAACCCACCGCCATGCTATAGCCGATAGGAAAAGAAAGCGCAGCCGCGGCATTGTTTGTCACCAATTCAGTGAGTACCAATGTCATGATATAAGTCGCCACCAAGGCACCAAATACTCCCCAGCCATTAAACGCTTCAATAAACATCACTCCCATTCTTTCTGACAATCCAGAAGAGATCATCAGTTGAGCAATAGACAAAGCGGAACCGACAATCACGACGATATCGATCGGAAAACGGCGGCGCAGTTCTGAAATCTGCACAATACCAAACGCAATAAGCGCGATAAGGTACGCAGCTAGACCTTTAATAATCGGTACTAACTCTAATAGAGCGCATCCAATTACGGCTGCAAAGCCCAGTAATACAATAGAAGACTTATTCGTATCAAGCCGAGCGCTAGAGTCCAAGTCATGCACTAAAACAAACTCTTTACGATGAGCTCGGCGTTCAGACTCAAAACGCTTTCCTGGAACCAGAACTAACGTGTCTCCTGGCGCTAAGGTAATACTACCCAAGCCACCTTCTAGGCGTTCGTGGCCTCGGCGAATCGCCACAACAACGGCATCGAATCGGTCGCGGAATCGGCTCTCTTTGAGGGTTTTGTAGCAAAACGTCGCCGACGAGCTCACCACAACTTCGATAAAGTTTTGCCCATTTAAGTGCTGCTGACCAAACAACTTGAGGCCCGGAATTTCTTGCAGGGTCGCGACGCTCTCAACATCGCCACAAAATAACAGGCGGTCTTTTGCATTGAGCACAAAATCCGGTCCCACAGAAGAAACAGTAACACCATCGCGCACCACTTCTGCAAGAAACAGTTTGCGCAGCGCACGTAAATTATTCTCGCTGATCGTACGCCCAACTAGCGGTGAGCCTGGCTCAACGCGAGACTCAAGAAAGTAAGGTAAATCTTCTTGGTTTTGATCATCATAATTCGGTAGCAAGTAGCTGAGCGGGATAAGAATCAACATCCCTCCCACCAGCACAGCCAAACCTATCATCGTAGGTGTAAAAAAGCTCAGGCTCGGTAAGCCTGCGTCTTCGACAAAGCTGTTGATGATTAAGTTAGTCGACGTACCAATCAAAGTTAACGTGCCACCAAAAATGGCGGCGTAAGACAAGGGAATAAGTAATTTCGAAGGTGCATGCTGCTGATTACGCTTAATCGCCCCAATCAATGAGACAACCACAGCGGTATTATTCGTAAATGAAGAAAGCAAGGCGGTCGACACACCGAGCTTAGCAATCACGCTGCCTAACTGGCCCTCAGAGATACTTCGGCTCACCCAACTGATCAGCAGTGTTTTTTCTAGAGCACAGGATGCAAGAATCAATAAAACCAGGGTTAACAATGAAGAGTTGGTAAAATTGGATGCGATAGTGGCTGAATCCATCATCCCAGCCATGAATGCAATAAAAGCAGCACCCGCAAAGACGTAACTAGGCTTAATTTTCGTGACAAGCAAGCAAGTGATAATGCCAAGCAAAATCGCTAACACAAACCCTTGTTCCCACATAGCCTTTCCTTACCAAATAGCCCCAAAGGGCACAACAACGACTCATTTATCCATGAAACACCGACAAACGAGTAAACAGACAAAAATCAGCGCAAGCGAAAAGAACATCAGAATGCTCGGTTTTCTTGGGCTCCACCGAAGCATTCTGGTATTAGGAGAATACCTAACGACATTTCGCAATTCAGTTAGGTAGCGACGTCCCAAGTACAACAGCAGACAGAGCCTGAAATTATCGTACTTGGGTAAGCCAGTTACTTTTTCAGAAGCTGGCTGACGTCTTTTGCTTCCCAGTGTGGGAAGTGTTTACGGACAAGCGCATTAAGCTCAACTTCAAACGCAGAGATGTCCGTCAAATCGCGCTCAACCACGGCGAGGCTCTCTTTAACCATGCCAGCACCAACCGTCACGTTTGTCAGACGATCGATAATGATAAAGCCACCGGTATCTGCACAGTCTTGATAATTGTCCAGCGCGACTGACTCATTAAGAGACCATTCACACAAACCAATACCATTCAATGGCAGCTCTGCCGAGCTATGAGTCGAGAGATTATTAATGTCATATTGATGACGAATCGCTTCAACATGACCTACGGTTTTCTTACCTGCGATTTTGATGTCATAGTCACGACCCGGTTGCAGGGGTTGCTCTGTCATCCACACCACATCGGCAAGCAAATGGTTTGTGGTTTCCACTTGAGCATTATCTAGAACAATTAAGTCGCCACGGCTAATATCGATCTCATCGCTTAGCGTCAGAGTGACAGCTAATCCGGCACGAGCTTCTTCGATATCACCATCAAAGGTCACAATACGAGCCACAGTTGACGTTTTACCCGATGGCAATGCTTTAATGGCATCACCGACTTTGATCGAACCAGAAGAAATGGTCCCCGCAAAACCACGGAAATCGAGGTTAGGACGATTAACGTATTGCACAGGGAAGCGGAATTCACCCGCGCCTTTTTCTTGATCCACATCGACCGTTTCAAGAAGCTCAAGCAATGATGGGCCTTTAAACCAAGTCAGGTTTTGGCCTTTATCCACCACATTGTCTCCTTCAAGCGCTGAGATCGGGATGATTTGAATATCAATATCCCCTGTCAGATTCTCAGAGAACTTCAGATACTCGTCGCGGATCTCTTCAAAGCGCTCTTGGGAGTAACCCACTAAGTCCATCTTGTTGATCGCCACAACAAAGTGCTTCAAACCCAACAGGTTGGAAATGAAAGAGTGACGACGAGTTTGATCGAGAATGCCCTTACGTGCATCAACCAGAATCACAGCTAAGTCACATGTCGATGCGCCTGTAGCCATGTTACGTGTGTACTGCTCGTGTCCAGGAGTATCTGCAATGATGAATTTACGTTTCTGCGTCGAGAAATAGCGGTAAGCCACATCAATCGTGATCCCCTGCTCACGCTCAGCTTGTAAGCCATCGACCAACAACGCAAGGTCAGGTTTTTCACCCGTGGTGCCCACACGTTGGCTGTCTGAGTGCACTGCCGCTAGCTGATCTTCATAAATTTGTTTTGAGTCATGGAGTAAGCGACCGATTAATGTACTTTTACCGTCATCCACCGAGCCACAAGTCAAGAATCTAAGTAACGACTTGTACTGGTGTTGTGTTAAATAGCCTTCGATACCAAGCTCGGCTAATTGAGCTTCAACTGCACTGTTCATTATCTTTCCTTAGATCCTTTAGAAGTAACCTTGACGTTTCTTAAGCTCCATCGATCCTGACTGATCGTGGTCGATCGCTCGGCCTTGGCGCTCACTCGACGTTGCCACCAGCATCTCTTCAATAATGCCAGTTAAAGTGTTTGCTTCAGACTCGATGGCCCCGGTCAATGGATAACAACCAAGGGTACGGAAGCGCACACTCTTCTCTTCAATCACTTCACCCGGTTGAAGCTCCATACGATCATCATCAACCATGATCAGCATGCCATCGCGTTCAACAACTGGACGTTTGTCCGCGAGGTAAAGCGGCACGATCTCGATGTTTTCTAAATAGATGTATTGCCAGATATCAAGCTCAGTCCAGTTAGACAGCGGGAATACACGAATGCTCTCACCCTTATTAACCTGACCGTTGTACGTCTTCCATAGCTCAGGACGTTGGTTTTTAGGGTCCCATGTATGGTTCTTATCGCGGAATGAATACACGCGCTCTTTCGCCCGTGATTTCTCTTCGTCGCGGCGCGCGCCACCAAAGGCCGCATCAAAACCGTACTTGTTCAGCGCTTGTTTTAAGCCTTGAGTCTTCATGATGTCAGTGTGCTTAGAAGAACCATGAACAAACGGACTACAGCCCATGGCTAGACCTTCTGGATTCTTATGTACCAAAAGCTCAAAACCGTATTTGGCCGCGGTGCGATCACGAAATTCAATCATCTCGCGGAACTTCCAATCGGTGTCGACATGCAGCAATGGAAATGGAATCTTACCTGGGTAAAAAGCTTTACGCGCAAGGTGCAGCATCACTGATGAGTCTTTACCAATCGAATACATCATGACTGGGTTATCAAACTCAGCCGCAACTTCACGGATGATGTGGATACTCTCCGCTTCGAGTTGTTTAAGGTGAGTTAAACGTTGTTGGTCCATGTTTTGTATTTCCTTTTTAAGCTTGAAGGCGCATTACGTCTCTAATCTTTGGTCTGAAATTATATGGAGTTGGCAATAGCACTTTTGTTGAATTCAGTACTAGACAAAAACCAGTCTAACTTTTGAGACAGTCGCACTACCTCTCCGACAACAATCAAAGATGGCGACTGTGCTTCCTTCGATAAATCAGAGAGTTGGGAGAGTTCTCCCGTAAATACTTTTTGTTGAATCTGCGTGCCACGCTCAATAATGGCAATCGGAGTCGACGCTGAACGACCATGCTTAATGAGTTGATTCTGAATATAGTGTGATTTCATCAGCCCCATGTAGATCACTAAAGTCTGATTCCCACGCGCCAACGTGGACCAATCCATCTCATCACTTTCTTCTTTCAAGTGGCCAGTCACAAAGATGGCCGATTGCGCATAATCACGATGAGTCAGTGGAATACCAGCATAAGCGGTTGCGCCAGCTGCTGCGGTAATGCCAGGGACAACTTGAAAACGAACGCCGGCATCAGCAAGCACTTCTAACTCTTCACCACCACGACCGAATACAAACGGATCCCCACCTTTAATGCGCACTACTTTGTAGCCCTGCTTGGCAAAATCCACCAAAAGCTGATTCGTCTTCTCCTGCGGCACACTGTGATGCCCAGCTCGCTTCCCAACGCACACCAAAATCGTATCGCTTGGAATCAATGCCATGATTTCTTCAGACACCAAGTAGTCGTACAAAACCACATCAGCTTGCTGCAAGCAGTTCAGTGCTTTCACCGTCAGAAGTTCAGGATCGCCTGGTCCTGCACCGACTAAGGCGACTTCACCAGGCTGTAGCGATTGCTTTGCAAAACGAGTAACACCAGCGACTGGGTTGTCAGAAACTAACCGGGGCTTTGGTTTAGGAAAAGAAGTGACTGAATCGTTCGTTGCCATGTGCTTGCTCATCGTCCATTGATATCGTTATGCAAGCATTATGGCGGGGCGTTTATATTACCTGAAATTCTAAAATTTCATTTTTTATTCAAAAATCTGCTAAGAAGTTTTTGTTTGGTCTCATTCAAAAGCGTGAAAAAGTCGGCGGTTAATATGAATAAGGTTCAGTAAACTGATTAATGTTCACAGTTTTCTGTATCTTTATCATCGAGTTGCACCTGTGTTTGATACATTACGCAGTACGATTTCCCCTTATCATTGAATTGGAGCACCAAATGAAAGTGGCAGTTCATCCTATTTCCCTCGCTGTATTAAGTGGCATGCTAACGCTTGCTGGCCCAGCAATGGCCGATACCATCAAGCTTCGTATTATCGAAACCACCGACATTCACACCAACGTGATGGATTACGATTACTACAAAGACCAACCATCACAGCAAATCGGTTTAAGTCGCGCTGCGACAATAGTGAGACAGGCTAAGTCCGAGACAGAAAACACGGTACTAGTAGATAACGGCGATTTAATTCAGGGCAGCCCAATGGGCGATTACATGGCGGCAAAGGGGATTAATCCCGGCGACGTGCACCCAGTCTACAAAGCGATGAACAAGCTAGACTACGATGTGGGCAACATTGGCAATCATGAGTTCAACTATGGCTTAGATTTCCTACAAACGACGTTGAAGGGTGCAAACTTCCCTTACATCAATGCAAACGTATTTGATAAACAAACCGGTGAGCATTACTTCAAGCCTTACCTCATCAAAACTCACACATTTAAAGACACAAACGGCGAAGCGCATCAAATAAAAGTGGGTTACATCGGCTTTGTACCACCACAAATTATGGTGTGGGATAAGAAAAACTTAGAAGGCAAAGTCTTTGCTAAAGACATTAAGGAAACAGCAGAGAAACTGATTCCTCAAATGAAGAAAGAAGGCGCAGACGTGATTGTGGCGATTCCACACTCGGGCATTTCTACTGATCCATACAAACTAGGCGCAGAAAACTCTGTTTACTACCTCACAGAAGTTGAAGGTATTGATGCGATTGCTTTTGGCCACTCTCACGCCGTCTTCCCAGGGAAAGACTTCGCAAACCTACCTGGTGTTGATATAGATAGAGGGACCATCAATGGTGTGACGTCAGTGATGCCGGGTCGCTGGGGAAGTCATGTAGGTGTGATGGATTTGATGCTGAAAGAGAAAGACGGCAGATGGCAAGTCGTCGAAGGCCAAGCAGAAGCACGCCCTATCTTCGATAAAGTAAATAAGAAGTCATTAGCTAAAGCCGATGAAGATATTGTGAAAGCGTTAGAAGAAGATCACAAAGGCACTCGTGAATTTGTAAATCAACCAATCGGCAAAGCAAATGATGTCATGTACAGCTTCTTGGCATTAGTGCAGGACGACCCCACCATTCAAATCGTTAACCTTGCTCAGAAAGACTACGTAGAACGCTTTATTCAAGGCGACCCAGACCTTTCTGACATTCCAGTACTGAGTGCGGCAGCACCATTTAAAGTCGGCGGTCGTAAGAACGATCCGAATAACTTTACAGAAGTAGAATCCGGTCAGCTCACCTTCCGTAATGCGGCCGATCTTTACTTATATCCAAACACCTTGGTTGCGATGAAAGTGAAAGGTAAAGAAGTTCGCGAATGGCTAGAGTGCAGTGCGGGTCAATTCAACCACATCGACATCAACAATCCTGAACCGCAATCTTTGATTGATTGGGATAATTTCCGTACGTACAACTTCGATGTTATTGATGGGGTTAACTACCAAATCGACGTTACCCAACCACCGAAGTACGATGCGGATTGTAAAGTGATTAATCCAGCTTCTCAGCGCATTGTGAATCTGACGTTCAATGGTAAGCCTGTCAATCCGAAGCAAGATTTCATCATCGCAACCAATAACTACCGTGCTTATAGCAATACTTTCCCTGGTACAGGCCCAGATTTCATTGCATTTGACGCACCAGATGAAAACCGCTCTGTCGTCGCCACTTATATTTCTCGCGTGAGTGAAGAAAAAGGAGAAGTGACACCAAGCGCTGACAACAACTGGTCTTTCGCACCGATTAAGTCCAATAACAAGCTAGATATTCGTTTCGAAACCTCCCCTAGCGATAAAGCGGCGCAGTTCATCAAAGAGAAAGGACAATACCCAATGAAACGCGTGTCAACAGACGACATTGGTTTCGCAATTTATCAAATCGGTCTGAATAAATAAGGTTGATTTGACAACAACACTAAGCGGCTCTCATGAGCCGCTTTTTTGTTATCAATAAAACCCGTTAAAATAAAGAAAACCGTTTCTGAGTTATCACATGCACAGCGATCTTTTTTCAGACTTAGTCAATCATGGCTTTTTAGAGACAGAAGCAAACCAACTTATTGAAAATGGTGAGTTGCTCGAACTGCCTACACGCCACATTCTTAATCACCAAGGGGAGTTGAGCTCACACCTTTACTTCATCATTGAGGGGTTATGCCACGCAAGCTATCTCACTGAGCACGGCAAAGAATTCAGTAAAGAATTTTATTGGGAGAAGGACTGGGTTATCGGCTTTGAGAGCATAATAAAGGACCAACCTTCGCCTTACTTATTGGAAACGCTGAGCGCTTGTCAGCTATTTTGCTTGCCAATTGAAACGTTGCATCACTGGCGAGCAGAAAAGCACGCCATTTACTTAAAGCTACTCGAAAACCAACTGGTTAATAAAGAGAATAAAGAACGCTTTATGTTGCTCTACTCTCCAGAGGAACGATATCAATTATTTTGCGCTCATTACCCAGATTTAAAGCAACGTATTACCGATAGTCAAATTGCGGCCTACCTGGGCATTACGCCAATCAGTTTGAGTCGAATCAAAGCACGCTTAACCAAAGATCACACTCTCAAATAAACTCAAAAAAGAAAAAAGCTCTTCAAACGAAGAGCTTTGTCTCTGCTATTTGAGCTATTTAAGAATTCGCGCCCGGAACTGGCGCCCTTTCATCTTGCCGTTACTAATGGTCTGTAGAGCCTTTTTAGCCACAGACTTTTCGACGGCAACATAAGCGCGCACAGGGAATAGGTGAATCTTTCCGACTTGAGAGCCTGGAATACCATTTTTTCCTGTCAAACAACCTAAAATATCACCCGGTCGTACTTTCTGTTTCTTACCGCCATCAATGTTAATCGTCACCATTTTCGCTTGGTATGGCTGCTGATTTGATTTGGCAGGCAATGTTGCTGGTACCACGTCCATCTCTAGGTATTCTTCAATACGAGCTACACGTAAACCGTCTTTCTCACCAAAAAAGCTAAACGCTAAACCTTTACTACCCGCACGACCTGTACGACCAATACGGTGCACATGAACCTCAGGATCGCGCGATAGCTCAAAGTTAAAGACAGCATCAAGATTATCAACGTCCAAACCACGCGCTGCAACGTCTGTTGCAACAAGGATAGACACACTCTTGTTAGCAAACTGCACCAATGCTTGGTCGCGTTCACGCTGCTCTAAGTCCCCGTGGATATCGATAACGCTGAATCCTTTGTGATGCAACTCATCTGCGACACTTTGCACTTCTTTTTTGGTATTACAAAAAACAACCGCGGACTCTGGTTGGTGAGTCAGCAGCAAATTCGCCAATGCTTCATCACGCGCTTCCGAGCCTTCAACTTTATAGAAGTACTGCACAATACTTGAAGTATCATGCGTCGATTCCACCTTAATCACTTCCGGTGTCTGCATTATACGCTGCGCAATTTGCTCAATTTTTTCTGGAAAAGTAGCACTGAAAAGTAGAGTTTGACGCTGCTTTGGCGCTGCATCGATGATTGCATCTAATGCGTCTTGGAAACCCATGTCCAACATGCGATCAGCTTCATCTAGCACCAAGGTATTCAGCTCGCTAAGGTTAATTCGGCCTTTCTCAAGGTGATCCAAAATACGGCCAGGTGTGCCGACTAGGATATGCGCACCATGCTCTAACGAACCAATTTGTGGCCCCATAGGCATCCCACCGCAGAGAGTAAGCACTTTAATATTATGAATGCCGCGACCTAAAGTACGAATTTCCTTCGCTACTTGGTCTGCAAGCTCACGCGTTGGACACAATACTAATGACTGGACACGAAAGCGTTTGACGTTGAGGTTCGATAAAACCCCTAAACCAAATGCAGCGGTTTTACCTGAGCCCGTTTTACCCTGCCCGATGACATCACGATGTTTTAGGATTGCAGGCAAGCTCAAAGCTTGAATTGGCGTCATGTGGGTATAGTTCAGGGAATCAAGTGTGGCGAGTAACGCTGGGTTCAGCCCAACTTGATCGAATGTTTGTTTGCTCACGGGGATATCCTCAGGTGAGATGGAAAGAGGGCACATTATCACCAGATTTGGTGGGAAAACCAGTGCTAATTAACCTTTGTTAATGAGTATGAGCTCAAAACAAAGTAAAGTCAGTCACTCTATTCTCATTACGGATAACAACATGCTCACTTGGATTACTTTGCCCTTTGCTCAGCTAACAACCACACAGCTGTATGAAATGATGAAATTGCGTGTGGATGTATTCGTCGTTGAACAAACCTGCCCTTATCCTGAACTGGATGGCAAAGACACATTGGAAGGCGTTTATCATCTAATAGGTTACCACGGTGATGAACTTGTTGCTTGCGCACGATTGCTACCCGCAGGCACTACGTATGACAATGTGAGTATTGGTCGAGTGGTGACAAAGCAGACCGCGCGAGGCGGTGGCTTAGGTCATAAGTTATTGGACAAGGCCTTGGCACAATGCGAAACATTATGGCCAGGACAGACAATAGATATAGGTGCTCAAGAACACCTCATCCAGTTTTATGCTAGTCATGGATTCAAGGTTATCTCAGAGTGCTATCTTGAAGATGGTATCCCTCATGTGGATATGCGGAAAGAATCCGTAGCGCAATAAGCTTCAATTCGATTGGTTACTATGAAAACTAATCGCTATGAAAAACTAACTAAAAAGACGCGATATCTTCGCGTCTTTTCATTTGAAGCGTTTACTTGTTACGTCCAAAGGTCCCATCCGATAAACGGAAAAACATAACGGACCGCCCGCTTTTTTCCAGCTGTAGCATATCTAACTCACCTTCGTCACTAAGCTTAAAGCGAATCAACTGTCCCTGCTTTATTTGGCTTAGCGGCTTATCACTGCCTTCTATTTTGACCAGAGCGCTAAGATCCGCCATAGAGAGCTGATTACTTCTGAAAACCTGCGCTAATGTATCACCATTTTTAACCGTGTACTCTTTCCAGTCTTCAGATTTCGGTCCAGAGTTCTGAGAGGTTCTCTGCTGGCTTAAACTCTGCGCGTTCAGCTCAATCGCTACGCGTTGATGATCGACCTCAGTCTGCTCAACTGGTTGATCTGTTTTATTTGGCAAAGGAATAACAAGGAGTACCAGAATCAATGGCACTAAGACCATCAAAGCACGCTGATGAAATTTAGGCAGACGCAACCAAAACTGCTTAACAGGCTGTATACGCTCCAACCATTGCTCTTTGTTGAACGGCTGCTTCCAGTCGATAGCAGCGAATTTTTGTTTAACCAATTCGACATAGTCGACTTGCTGCTTTTTCTTTCTGCGACGATTCATTGTAATGAGTCCCTTAATACTTCTACGGTCAGTATAAAAATACCGACGCGGAGAGTATATGTTTTTCACCAAACTAAAATGGAATTGGGATTAAATTAGCAGAAATTTCACTTGGAGTAAGAGATAAGTCACAACCTGGCCGCCTCAATTAAGCATTCAGTCGCAATCATTTAAACCTAAGCTCGAAACTGATATCCTGTTACCTTTATCACTCCTAATAAGAGCGACATTCATGTCTGAAATTAAATTTGAAACTGCAGAACAAAAAGCAAGCTACGGCATTGGTCTGCAAATGGGTCAGCAACTTGCAGGCTCTGGTCTTGAAGGTCTTAGCGTTGATGCTATCGCAGCAGGTATTGCAACAGCACTAACTGGTGACATGCCATCAATCGAAATTGATGAAATCAACAAAGCACTACAAGAACTTCACACTCGTGCAGAAACAGCTCGCCAAGAAGCAGCAAAAATTGCGGCAGCAGAAGGCGAAGCGTTCCTAAAAGACAACGCTCTACGACCTGAAGTTAACGTTCTAGACTCTGGTCTTCAGTACGAAATCATTTCTGAAGGTACTGGTGCAGTTCCTACAGCAGAAAGCTCAGTTCGCGTTCACTACCACGGTGAGCTAACTGACGGTACTGTATTCGATAGCTCTGTATCTCGCGGTCAACCTGCTGAATTCCCTGTTACAGGCGTAATCAAAGGTTGGGTAGAGGCACTACAACTAATGCCTGTTGGCTCTAAGTGGAAGCTATACGTACCACAAGATCTTGCGTACGGTGAGCGTGGCGCTGGTGCGGCTATCCCTCCATTTGCAGCTTTAGTTTTCGAAGTAGAACTATTAGATATTATCTAATTGAAACCATTTTCAATTATGATTAAATAAAACGGCGCACTAGCGCCGTTTTTTTGTCTAAACTGAATAGACTTTCTCACCTCTTAACCTTTCACTCTGATAGCCTTTAAAAATAAAATCACTTTTAAAAAACGCTCAACCTTTGGAGGTACTATGCGTAAAACACTCCTAACTCTAGCACTCCTATCAATCAACATTGGTAGTGCGCACGCATTCTTAGATTCAGTCACTCAAAAAAGTAAAGAAAGTGGCCTGATGGACATGGTCGGCAACAGCTTGAACACCGAGTCGTCTCCATTAACAGACATGCTAACTAGCCAATTACCAGTATCCACTGAGCAAGCAGCCGGAGGCAGTGGTGCACTACTCGCTTTGGCTCAAAGCCAGCTTTCGCAAGAAAATAGTAGTGAATTACAGTCTTTGATTCCTGGACTTTCAAACTTGCAAGGAGCACAAAGCTTACTAGGAAATATTGAGAATATCAGTGCAGTAAAAAGTGCATTCGATACGTTAGGTTTAGACCCATCTATGATCAGTCAGTTTGCTCCAGTAATCTTGGATTACTTGAACAAGCAAGGCGCTAGCGAAGGGCTTCTAAGCTCGTTGGGCGGGTTGTGGAATACTAGTAAATAAGCGTAAGTGATAATCACTTTTTAAATTGCCAGTCTGCATGGGTTGAAATAAATGCAGGCTGGATATAAAGGTTTACTGAATTACAGATACAAAAAAGCCGAGCTAATGCTCGGCTTTCTCGTTCTTACGAACTGATTACTCAGCAGCTTCTTCAGCAGCTGGGCGATCTACAAGCTCAATGTAAGCCATTGGAGCTTTATCACCAGCACGGAAGCCAGCTTTTAGGATACGAGTGTAACCGCCCTGACGAGCAGCAAAACGTGGACCTAGTTCGTTAAATAGTTTTGCAACTACTTCGTTGTCACGAGTACGTGCAAATGCTAGACGACGGTTAGCAACACTGTCAGTCTTAGCTAGTGTAATCAAAGGCTCAACTACGCGACGTAGCTCTTTTGCTTTTGGCAAAGTAGTCTTGATAACTTCATGACGTACTAGAGAGCTAGCCATGTTGCTGAACATCGCTTTGCGATGTGAGCTGTTGCGGTTGAGTTGACGACCACTCTTACGATGGCGCATGACCTAATCCTTCTAACTAGTATCGATTAATCTTCAGCGATTGATGCAGGTGGCCAGTTTTCTAGGCGCATGCCCAGAGACAGACCACGTGACGCAAGTACGTCTTTAATCTCAGTAAGAGATTTTTTACCAAGGTTAGGCGTTTTGAGTAGCTCAACCTCAGTACGTTGTACTAGATCACCGATGTAGTGAATCGCTTCTGCTTTCAGACAGTTAGCAGAGCGAACTGTTAGTTCAAGATCGTCTACAGGACGCAGTAGGATCGGATCGAATTCTGGCTTCTCTTCCTTCTCCTCAGGAACTCGTACATCACGAAGATCTACGAATGCATCCAATTGTTCAGCTAGGATTGTAGCTGCACGACGGATTGCTTCCTCAGGTTCTAGAGTACCGTTTGTTTCCATATCGATAACAAGCTTGTCTAGATCAGTACGCTGTTCTACACGAGCTGCTTCTACAGCATAGGCAATTTTGTCTACTGGGCTGTAAGTAGCATCTACTAGTAGGCGACCGATAGGACGCTCGTCTTCTTCGTTATGGATACGCGCAGAAGCTGGAACATAACCACGACCACGTTCAACTTTGATACGCATTGCGATCTCAGCGTTGTCATCCGTTAGGTGACAAATTACGTGTTCAGGGTTAGCGATCTCTACATCACCATCATGGGTGATGTCACCTGCAACCACAGGGCCCGAGCCTGATTTGTTCAAAGTAATGAACACTTCATCTTTGCCTTCGGCAACGCGCACAGCCAAACCTTTAAGGTTTAGAAGAATTTCAAGAATATCTTCTTGAACGCCTTCTTTCGTGCTGTACTCATGAAGTACGCCTTCGATTTCTACTTCTGTTACAGCACAACCTGGCATAGAAGATAGAAGGATGCGGCGAAGTGCATTACCCAGAGTATGACCAAAGCCACGCTCTAATGGCTCAAGAGTTACTTTTGCGTGAGTCGAGCTGATTTGTTCGATGTCAACTAGACGTGGCTTAAGAAATTCTGTTACAGAACCCTGCATTGTGTCCTCTCTTTAGTTTAAACCTTACTTAGAGTAAAGCTCGACGATCAATTGTTCGTTGATGTCAGCTGATAGATCAGAACGCTCAGGCATACGCTTGAATGTACCTTCCATCTTGCCACCATCTACTTCAATCCAAGTTGGTTTTTCACGTTGTTCAGCAACTTCTAGAGCTGCTTTGATACGAGCTTGCTGTTTAGCTTTCTCGCGAATAGAAACAACGTCATTAGCCGCTACTTTGAAAGAAGGAACGTTTACAACTTTACCGTTTACTAGGATAGCTTTGTGGCTAACTAGCTGACGTGCTTCTGCGCGAGTTGCGCCAAAGCCCATGCGGTAAACTACGTTATCAAGACGACCTTCAAGAAGCTGAAGTAGGTTTTCACCAGTGTTGCCTTTTAGGCGAGCAGCTTCTTTGTAGTAGTTACGGAATTGTTTTTCTAAAACGCCGTACATACGACGTACTTTTTGCTTCTCACGAAGCTGAACGCCATACTCAGATAGACGACCGCGACGAGCGCCGTGTACACCTGGTGCGTTATCAATTTTACACTTGGTATCGATCGCGCGAACACCAGACTTAAGGAATAAGTCAGTGCCTTCACGACGGCTAAGCTTCAGCTTAGGACCCAAATATCTTGCCATGATTCTTCTCCAATTGTCCTAGAAACGTTATACGCGACGTTTCTTAGGTGGACGACAACCGTTATGAGGGATTGGTGTAGCATCAACGATGTTTGTGATGCGGAAACCAGCGGCGTTTAGTGCACGAACAGTAGATTCGCGACCTGGACCAGGACCCTTAACCATAACTTCCAAGTTCTTTAGGCCGTATTCTTTAGCCATTTCAGCACAACGCTCAGCAGCAACCTGTGCAGCGAACGGAGTAGACTTACGAGAACCACGGAAACCAGAACCACCTGCAGTAGCCCATGCAAGAGCGTTACCTTGACGGTCAGTAATGGTTACGATTGTGTTATTGAAAGAAGCATGGATGTGCGCAACGCCATCTGCAACTTGCTTGCGTACGCGCTTACGAGCGCGAGTTGGTTGTTTAGCCATTGTACTCTACCTTCCCGATTATTTCTTGATCGGCTTACGCGGACCCTTACGGGTGCGAGCGTTGGTTTTAGTACGCTGTCCACGTAGTGGTAGACTGCGACGATGACGAAGACCACGGTAACAGCCAAGGTCCATAAGACGCTTGATGTTCATAGATACTTCACGACGTAGATCACCTTCTACAGTGTACTTAGCTACACCATCACGCAGTTGATCGATCTGCTCTTCAGTTAGTTCACTGATCTTAACATTTTCAGCAATACCCACTTCAGCTAGGATAGCTTGAGAGCGAGTTTTACCGATGCCGTAGATCGCTGTTAGAGCGATTACTGCATGTTTCTGATCAGGAATGTTAATGCCTGCTATACGGGCCATTATTCACTCCTAAGTGTTTCTATAAAAGAATTAGCCGCAGCAAAGCCCGTTATGGATACGCTGCGGAATACTACTTCTTTTGCACGCAAAAGGTAGGCCGAGGAATATACTCGACCCAACCTTCATTTTCAAGTAAAAATTTCTGCTAATTAGCCTTGGCGCTGTTTGTGCTTTGGCTCACTGCAAATCACGCGAACGACACCGTTACGCTTGATTACTTTACAGTTACGGCAGATTTTTTTAACGGAAGCACGAACTTTCATTGCTAAACTCCGTAAATGAAACTGAGTCTACCGCCGGATTAACGGCCGTAGCCTTTCAGATTCGCTTTCTTCAACACAGAATCATACTGTTGAGACATCAGATGAGTCTGTACCTGTGCCATAAAGTCCATAATTACAACAACTACGATTAGTAGCGATGTACCGCCGAAGTAGAAACGTACGTTCCACGCGACCATCATGAACTCGGGAATCAGACAGATAAAGGTAATGTACAGTGCACCAGCAAGGGTTAGACGTGTCATTACTTTATCAATGTATTTCGCTGTCTGCTCACCTGGGCGGATACCGGGTACGAATGCACCAGACTTCTTCAAGTTATCTGCTGTTTCACGTGGGTTGAAAACCAACGCCGTGTAGAAGAAACAGAAGAAGATAATTGCTGCTGCATAAAGCATTACATACAACGGTTGACCTGGGCTAAGAGCCAAAGACACGTCAGTTAACCAACCGAACGCGCTGCTCTCACCGTTTTGACCAAACCACTGAGCCAATGTTCCTGGGAACAAGATAATACTTGATGCAAAAATCGCTGGAATTACACCTGCCATGTTAATTTTAAGAGGCAAGTGCGAGCTTTGCGCAGCAAATACTTTACGACCTTGTTGACGTTTCGCATAGTTAACGACGATTCGGCGTTGACCACGTTCCATGAAAACAACGAAGTAAATTACTGCAAAAGCTAATACCGCGATTAGCAACAGAAGAAGTACATGCAATTCACCTTGACGCGCTTGCTCGATTGTTTGACCGATTGCAGAAGGCAATCCAGCAACAATACCTGCAAAAATTAGTATCGAAATACCATTACCAATTCCGCGCTCTGTAATTTGTTCACCTAACCACATCAAGAACATGGTACCGGTTACTAAACTTACGGTAGCAATTAGCGTAAACATGGTTTGGTTGATAACAACCAGATTGTCGACCATGTTTGGTAGGCCAGTTGCAATACCTATAGCTTGGAAGGTTGCAAGTACAAGCGTGCCGTAGCGTGTGTATTGGCTTATCTTACGACGGCCTGCTTCACCCTCTTTTTTGAGTTCAGCTAACGCTGGATGAACTACAGTTAGCAATTGGACAACAATAGATGCCGAAATATACGGCATGATGCCCAATGCTAATATAGATGCACGCTCAAGAGCACCACCGGAGAACATGTTAAACATTTCAACGATGGTACCTTTTTGCTGTTCGAACAAATCGGCAAGTACAGCAGCGTCAATACCAGGAATCGGCACAAAAGAGCCGGCTCGGAATACTAAAAGTGCACCAATTACGAATAACAAGCGCGACTTTAGTTCACTTAAGCCGCTCTGAGCACTACGAAAATCTTGTCCTGGTTTCTTAGCCATCTGTACCTCGTTCCTCGAGATTATTCCTCGATTTTACCGCCTGCAGCTTCGATTGCAGCTTTAGCGCCTTTAGTCACACGTAGACCTTTAACAGTCACTGCTTTGTTGATTTCACCAGAAAGAACAACTTTTACAAATTCGATGTTCTTAGTGATGATGTTAGCAGCTTTAAGACTGTTTAGATCAACTACGTCACCAGAAACTTTCGCTAGCTCAGCTAGACGAACTTCAGCAGACACTAGGCTCTTACGAGAAGTGAAACCGAATTTTGGTAGACGTTGTTTCAGAGGCATCTGACCGCCTTCGAAACCTGGACGAACACTGCCGCCAGAACGTGATTTTTGACCTTTGTGACCACGGCCACCAGTTTTACCTAGGCCTGAACCGATACCACGACCTACTCGCTTCGCAGAAGTTTTCGCGCCAGCAGCCGGTGCTAGAGTATTCAAACGCATTCTGATTACTCCTCAACTTTAACCATGTAGTAAACCTTGTTGATCATACCGCGAATACACGGAGTATCTTCAAGTTCTACTGTGTGGTTGATTTTACGAAGACCTAGACCGCGCAAAGTAGCTTTGTGCTTTGGCAGACGACCAATTGAGCTTTTAGTTTGAGTTACTTTAATAGTTGCCATGGTGTTCTTACTCCGAAATAGATTCAACAGTTAGACCACGTTTAGCAGCAACCATTTCTGGTGACTTCATGCTACCTAGTGCATCGATCGTTGCACGAACGATGTTGATAGGGTTCGTAGAACCGTACGCTTTAGATAGTACGTTGTGTACACCAGCAACTTCTAGTACTGCACGCATCGCACCACCTGCGATAACACCAGTACCTTCTGCAGCAGGCTGCATGTAAACTTTAGAGCCCGAATGGCGACCTTTCACTGGGTGGTGAAGAGTGCCTTCGTTTAGAGCGATCGTAGTCATGTTACGACGCGCTTTTTCCATTGCTTTTTGAATCGCTGCAGGTACTTCACGAGCTTTGCCGTAACCGAAACCTACACGACCGTTACCGTCACCAACTACTGTTAGTGCAGTGAAGCTCATGATTCGACCACCTTTAACCGTTTTAGAAACACGGTTAACTGCGATTAGCTTTTCTTGCAAATCATTCGCTTGAACTTGTTGTTCTTTAGCCATCTTCCAACCCTACCTTAGAATTTCAGACCAGCTTCGCGAGCAGATTCTGCTAGCGCCGCTACTCGACCGTGGTATTGGAAACCAGAACGATCAAATGCAACTGCAGTTACGCCCTTCTCTAGAGCGCGCTCAGCAATAGCTTTACCCACTGCTTTAGCTGCATCAACGTTACCAGTGTATTTCACTTGCTCACGGATCGCTTTTTCTACAGTAGAAGCTGCTGCGATAACCTCAGAGCCGTTAGCCGCGATAACCTGTGCGTACACGTGACGAGGAGTACGGTGTACAACTAGGCGAGTCGCACCCAGTTCTGCAATCTTACGACGTGCACGTGTAGCACGACGGATGCGAGATGCTTTCTTATCCATAGTGTTACCTTACTTCTTCTTAGCTTCTTTAGTACGCACATTTTCATCTGCGTAACGAACACCTTTGCCTTTGTATGGCTCAGGCTCACGGTAAGAACGAATGTCAGCCGCAACTTGACCAACTAGCTGCTTGTCAGCACCAGTGATCACGATTTCAGTTTGGCTTGGACATTCAGCTTTAATACCCGCTGGCAACTCGTGCTCAACTGGGTGTGAGAAGCCTAGTGTTAGACCTACAGCGTTGCCTTTGATAGCAGCACGGTAACCTACACCTTTAAGAGTTAGCTTCTTAGTAAAGCCTTCAGTAACACCAACAACCATGTTGTTAACTAGAGCGCGAGCAGTACCTGCTTGAGCCCATGCGTTAGCAACACCTTCTTTAGGACCGAAAGTCAGGTTATTTTCTTCCTGAGCGATTACAACTGCGTTGTTAAGAACGCGAGTTAGTTCGCCTTTCGCACCTTTTACAGTGATTTCTTGGCCGTTTAGTTTCACCTCTACGCCAGCTGGAATAGCGACAGGTGCTTTTGCAACACGAGACATAGTCTACTCCTTATTAAGCTACGTAAGCGATGATTTCACCACCAAGACCTGCTTTACGTGCAGCGCGGTCTGACATAAGACCCTTGGAAGTAGAAACGATAGCAATACCAAGACCACCCATTACAGAAGGAAGTTCATCTTTCTTCTTGTAAACACGTAGACCTGGACGAGAAACACGTTTAAGTTGCTCGATTACTGGTTTAGCTTGGAAGTACTTAAGTGTAACTTCTAGCTCAGGTTTTGCTTCGCCTTCAACAGCGAAGTCAACGATGTAACCTTCAGCTTTTAGTAGTGCAGCAATTGCAACTTTAAGCTTTGAAGAAGGCATTTTTACAGCAACTTTGTTTGCTGCCTGACCGTTACGAACGCGGGTCAGCATATCCGAAATCGGATCTTGCATGCTCATATGATTTACTCCAAATGATTAAGTGGCAATTACCAGCTAGCCTTACGAAGACCCGGAATCTCGCCTTTCATGCAAGCTTCACGAACCTTAATACGGCTTAGACCGAACTTACGTAGGTAACCGTGTGGACGACCAGTTTGGTTGCAACGGTTGCGCTGACGTGATGCACTTGAATCACGTGGAAGAGATTGCAGTGTAAGAACCGCGTTCCAACGATCTTCTTCAGATGCGTTTACATCGCTGATGATAGCTTTTAGCGCTGCACGCTTTTCAGCGAACTTAGCTACTAGCTTCGCACGTTTTGCTTCACGTGCTTTCATTGAATTTTTAGCCATAACAGTAACCCTTCACCTTACTTACGGAATGGGAAGTTAAAGGCAGCCAGCAGAGCACGGCCTTCCTCATCAGTACCAGCAGACGTCGTAATAGTGATGTCTAGACCGCGTACTCGATCAACTTTATCAAAGTCGATTTCCGGGAAGATGATTTGCTCGCGAACGCCCATGCTGTAGTTACCGCGACCGTCAAAAGACTTAGCGCTAACACCACGGAAGTCACGTACACGTGGAAGAGCGATGTTAATTAAACGCTCAAGAAAATCCCACATACGTTCGCCACGCAAGGTTACTTTACAACCGATAGGGTAGCCTTCACGGATTTTGAAACCTGCAACAGATTTGCGCGCTTTTGTGATAAGTGGCTTTTGACCAGAGATCGTTGCCATATCAGACGCTGCATTTTCTAGCAGTTTCTTATCGTTGATTGCTTCACCAACACCCATGTTTAGGGTGATTTTCTCGATTCTAGGGACTTGCATGACGCTTGTGTAACCGAACTGTTTGGTCAGTTCAGCGACTACAGACGACTTGTAGTAATCATGCAGTTTCGCCATAGTAGAACTCCAAATTACTTCTATTAGTTAGAAACGGTTTCGCCGTTAGACTTGAAGAAACGAACTTTTTTGCCGTCTTCAAAACGGAAACCGATACGGTCAGCTTTACCAGTAGCTGCGTTAAAGATAGCCACGTTAGAAACGTCGATAGCTGCTTCTTGCTCTACGATACCGCCTTGGATACCCATAGCTGGAACAGGTTTCTGATGTTTCTTAACTAGGTTGATACCTTCAACGATAACTTTACCAGTTGCTAGAACCTTAGTTACTTTACCTTTCTTGCCTTTGTCTTTACCAGCAAGAACGATTACTTCGTCATTACGACGGATTTTAGCTGCCATTTCTACGTGCTCCTTACAGAACTTCTGGAGCCAGTGAAACGATCTTCATGAACTTATCGCCACGAAGTTCGCGTGTCACAGGACCAAAGATACGTGTACCGATTGGTTGCTCAGTATTGTCGTTTAGCAATACGCAAGCATTTCGGTCGAAGCGAATGACAGAACCGTCAGGACGACGTACGCCTTTACGGGTGCGCACTACCACCGCCTTCAGAACATCACCTTTTTTAACTTTACCGCGAGGGATTGCTTCCTTCACAGTAACTTTGATGACGTCACCGATATGTGCATAACGGCGGTGAGAGCCACCCAGAACCTTAATACACATTACGCTGCGTGCGCCTGAGTTATCAGCTGCGTCCAGCATACTTTGCATTTGGATCATGTTAGTGCTCCGCTAAATATTAATAACTAGACCCATCACGGGTCGGGCTGCCTCTTTAAAAGGGACGCGAATTGTACCACCCTTTTTTGTGATTGGGTAGTCAAAAAATAAACGGCTCCAAAAATATTTTGGAGCCGCTTTAGTTTCATAGAATTAACGAGATTAAATCTTCGCCTTTTCTAGAACTTTTACCAAAGTCCAAGACTTAGTCTTAGACAGTGGACGACACTCTGCGATTTCAACTGTGTCGCCTAGGCCACACTCGTTGTTCTCGTCATGTGCGTGTACTTTAGTCGTACGTTTTACGTATTTACCGTAGATTGGGTGTTTTACGAAACGTTCGATAGCAACAGTGATAGACTTGTCCATCTTGTCGCTAATTACACGACCTTGTTGAGTACGTTTTACTTCGCTCATTATGCGCCTGCCTTCTCAGTCAAAACAGTTTTCACACGTGCGATATCACGGCGTACAGCTTTCAGAGTATGAGTTTGCTGTAGTTGACCAGTCGCAGCTTGCATGCGCAAGTTGAACTGTTCGCGTAGCAAATTCATTAGCTCAGCGTTAAGCTCTTCAACGCTTTTCTCGCGTAGATCTTGTGCTTTCATCACATCACCTGCTTAGTTACAAATGTAGTTTTGAAAGGCAGTTTACGTGCCGCAAGACGGAACGCTTCACGTGCCAATTCTTCAGGTACACCACCCATTTCGTACATAACCTTACCAGGTTGGATTTGGGCTACCCAGTACTCAACGTTACCTTTACCCTTACCTTGACGAACTTCAAGTGGTTTTTCTGTGATTGGTTTGTCTGGGAACACACGGATCCAGATTTTACCTTGACGCTTAACGTGACGTGTCATTGCACGACGTGCCGCTTCGATTTGACGAGCAGTTAGACGACCACGGCCAACAGCTTTAAGACCGAATTCGCCGAAGCTTACATCAGTACCTTTAGCTAGACCACGGTTACGACCAGTCTGAACCTTACGGAACTTAGTACGTTTAGGTTGTAGCATCTGTCGACTCCTTACTTACGGCCTTTACGCTGCTTCTTAGGCTTGTCGCCTTTAGGCTCTACAGCGTTAGCTGCTGGCATACCACCTAGGATTTCACCTTTGAAGATCCAAGTTTTAATGCCGATCACACCGTATTGAGTGTGAGCCGAAGAAGTTGCGTAATCAATGTCAGCACGTAGAGTGTGTAGAGGCACACGGCCTTCACGGTACCACTCTGAACGTGCGATTTCAGCGCCGCCTAGACGACCGCTTACTTCCACTTTGATACCTTTAGCGCCTAGGCGCATTGCGTTTTGTACTGCGCGCTTCATAGCACGGCGGAACATAACACGACGCTCTAGCTGAGACGCGATGCTGTCACCAACAAGTTGCGCATCTAGTTCAGGCTTACGTACTTCAGCGATGTTAATTTGCGCTGGTACACCTGCAATTTTAGCTACAGCTGCGCGTAGCTTCTCAACGTCTTCACCTTTCTTACCGATAACAACGCCTGGACGAGCAGTGTGAATAGTCACACGGATGCTCTTAGCAGGACGCTCGATAACGATACGTGATAGAGACGCTTTTTTCAGTTCACTTGTAAGGAACTGACGTACCTTGAAGTCGCCGTCTAGGTTGTCAGCGAAATCTTTGGTGTTAGCAAACCATGTAGCATTCCAAGGCTTAACGATGCCTAGACGAATACCATTTGGATGTACTTTTTGACCCATTGCTTACTCTCCTAGTCTCTAGCGATCTGCTACAACAACAGTGATGTGGCTTGAACGCTTCAAGATACGATCCGCACGACCTTTAGCACGAGGCATAATACGCTTCATGGTTGGGCCTTCATCTACAAAGATTTTTGCGACATTCAGATCGTCAATATCTGCACCTTCGTTGTGCTCCGCGTTAGCGATAGCAGACTCTAGAACTTTCTTAACTAGTGCAGCAGCTTTTTTGTTGCTGAACGTTAGGATTTCTAGAGCTTGGTCAACAGATTTACCACGGATTAGATCCGCAACTAAGCGAGCTTTCTGAGGCGAAATGCGAGCAAAGTTATGTTTAGCAATTGCTTCCATTATCTACTCCTTAGCGCTTCTTAGCTTTCTTATCCGCAGCGTGACCGCGGTAAGTGCGTGTTGGTGCGAATTCACCCAGTTTGTGACCGATCATTTCATCAGTTACAAATACTGGTACGTGCTGACGACCATTATGGACAGCGATGGTCAAACCGATCATCGTAGGGATGATCATTGAACGACGGGACCAAGTCTTAATAGGCTTTTTGTCTCCGCTTTCCACCGCTTTCTCTACCTTCTTCAGCAAGTGTAGGTCAATAAAAGGACCTTTCTTGAGAGAACGTGGCATGGCGATTCCTCTTTATATAGATTACTTGTTACGACGACGTACGATGTACTTGTCAGTGCGTTTGTTCTTACGAGTCTTGAAGCCTTTAGTAGGCATACCCCAAGGAGATACTGGGTGACGACCACCAGAAGTACGGCCTTCACCACCACCATGTGGGTGGTCAATCGGGTTCATTACAACACCACGAACCGTTGGACGGATACCGCGATGACGTGATGCACCTGCTTTACCAAGTTCACGTAGCATGTGCTCAGAGTTACCAACTTCACCGATTGTTGCACGGCCTTCAGAAAGAACTTTGCGCATCTCGCCAGAACGTAGACGGATAGTTACGTACGCACCGTCGCGAGCAACGATTTGAGCGTAAGCACCAGCCGAACGAGCTAGCTGACCACCTTTACCAGGCTTAAGTTCAACGTTATGTACTGTTGAACCTACTGGGATATTACGCATTGGTAGAGTGTTACCAGCTTTGATTGGTGCATCAACACCAGACTGAATAACATCACCAGCTACAACACCTTTAGGTGCTAGGATGTAGCGACGCTCACCGTCTTTGTAAAGAACTAGAGCAATGTTTGCGCTACGGTTTGGATCGTATTCAAGACGCTCAACTGTCGCTGGAATACCATCTTTAGTACGTTTGAAGTCAACTACACGGTAGTGGTGCTTGTGACCACCGCCGATGTGACGTACTGTGATACGACCCTTGTTGTTACGACCACCGTTCTTAGAGTTTTTCTCTAGAAGAGGTGCGTATGGCTTGCCCTTGTGTAGGTCAGCGTTAACAACTTTAACAACGTGACGACGACCAGGGGAAGTCGGCTTACATTTAACAATAGCCATTTTTAACTACTCCTGTTATTCCGCGCCGCCAACGAAGTCAAGATCTTGACCTTCTTTCAAAGTAACGTACGCTTTCTTAACGTCGCTGCGGCGACCTTGGCGTAGACCTTGACGTTTGGTCTTACCCTTAGTGATAAGAGTATTTACAGACTTAACTTCAACTTCAAATAGCTTTTCTACAGCTGCTTTGATCTCTTTTTTAGTCGCATCTTTAGCTACTTTGAAAACGATAGTGTTCGCTTTCTCAGCTGCCATAGTTGCTTTTTCAGAGATGTGCGGTGCACGTAGAACTTTTAGGATACGCTCTTCAGTGATCATGCTAGCATTTCCTCTACTTGCTTAACTGCTTCTGCAGTCATTACAACTTTGTCAAACGCGATTAGAGATACTGGATCGATACCAGCAACATCACGTGCGTCAACTTTGTATAGGTTACGAGCAGCTAGGAATAGATTCTCATCTACTTCGCTAGTCACGATTAGAGCGTCAGTTAGCTCAAGCTCTTTAAGCTTAGCAACTAGCTCTTTAGTCTTTGGTGCTTCAACTGAGAAGTTATCAACAACGATTAGACGCTCTTGACGAACAAGCTCAGAAAGAATGCTCTTCATAGCACCACGGTACATTTTTTTGTTTACTTTTTGGCTGTGATCTTGTGGTTTCGCAGCAAAAGTAACACCACCTGTACGCCAGATTGGGCTACGGATTGTACCAGCACGCGCACGGCCAGTACCTTTTTGACGCCATGGCTTAGCGCCACCGCCAGAAACTTCTGAACGTGTTTTTTGAGCACGAGTACCTTGACGAGCACCTGCTGCGTACGCAACAACTACTTGGTGTACAAGAGCTTCGTTAAACTCACGTCCGAAAGTAGTTTCGGAAACAGTTAGTGCATCGGCACCTTTAACCATTAGTTCCATTACTTACTCCTGAGACGTTATGCTTTAACAGCTGGTTTAACGATCACGTTGCCGCCAGTTGCGCCTGGGACTGCACCTTTAATAAGAAGCAGGTTGCGCTCAGCGTCAACACGTACGATCTCTAGGTTTTGAGTCGTTACACGCTCAGCACCCATGTGACCTGCCATTTTCTTGCCTTTAAATACGCGACCTGGAGTCTGACATTGACCGATAGAACCAGGAGCACGGTGAGACAATGAGTTACCGTGAGTCATATCTTGAGTACGGAAGTTCCAACGCTTAACAGCGCCTTGGAAACCTTTACCCTTAGATGTACCAGTAACGTCTACTTTCTTAGTTTCGTTGAATAGTTCAACAGTTAGTTCTGAACCAACTTCGAACTCTTCGCCGTTTTCTAAACGGAATTCCCAAAGACCGCGACCAGCTTCAACGCCAGCTTTAGCAAAGTGACCTGCTTCAGCTTTGTTTACACGGTTAGCTTTCTTAGAACCAGCTGTAACCTGGATTGCTGCGTAGCCGTCAGTTTCAAGAGTTTTCACTTGAGAAACACGGTTAGCTTCAACCTCAACAACTGTTACTGGGATAGAAACGCCTTCTTCAGTAAATACGCGGGTCATGCCCACTTTACGACCGATTAGACCAATCATACTTCTAATCTCCCTTAACCTAGGCTAATTTGAACGTCAACGCCCGCAGCAAGGTCTAGACGCATTAGAGCATCAACAGTCTTGTCTGTTGGCTCAACGATGTCGATTAGACGCTTGTGAGTACGGATTTCGTACTGGTCACGTGCTTTCTTGTTAACGTGTGGAGAGATAAGAACTGTGAAACGCTCTTTACGAGTTGGCAGTGGGATTGGACCACGAACCTGTGCGCCAGTGCGCTTAGCTGTTTCAACGATTTCCGCTGTAGAAGCATCGATTAGTTTGTAATCGAAAGCTTTTAGGCGGATACGGATACGTTGGTTCTGCATGAGACAGAGCTCCAAATTTAATAAATTACACAAACAATATCGCCACTCAAACTCGTCAAGACGAGAGAATGCCGATTGATTTATGTGAAACCGTAGCATCCAAGATTAGGACGCATTGTCAGTTAATTTTCGATTAACTATCCCTATATGCCAAAGTCACCTTTGAGGATAGTTTTTCCGAAGAAAAGATAGCTAATTGTATTAACCGCGAACATAAGCTGAGTATACATTACCTCACAAATCCTTAGATTTGCTCGCTCCTCACTGCTCATTGGTTCACAACTGGCTTAACCAGTGCGCTGCATTATACAGATCACACTTTAGGTTGCAAGCACTGAGTGAAAAATAATCGGGAATATTTCAAACCCTATACATCCCTCTTCGCTTGGTAACCATTAAAGTAAATTACCACCTTCTAAAGAAGGTGGCTTTGTGTGAGCCCCCTAAAAGGGGGCCTTTGTTTAGTCCAGCGCCAATTGCTGCTGCTCTACTCGCTCTTGCTTCTCTTGATGTCTTACATATCGGCGTATTATTTCTTCATTGATTCCAACACTATCGACAAAATAGCCTCTTTGCCAAAAGTGATTACCCCAAAGCCTGTTCTTCCTAAGGTGAGGAAACTTGATTGTATCTACTCATGTTATTTGTCCTCTTTGACTTCTGGAAAAATCAAAGATGCATTTAGCATGAGTAGATTTACAGGCAAAGCCGAGGCGGATGATAACCACCTACTGAAGTAGGTGGTTTAGGGCTGAAAACAAAAAGGACGCCGAAGCGTCCTTTTCTAAACTGTAATCGTAATAGCGGCTGCTATTATTTCTTACCGCTTGATAGTGCACCGAAACGCTTGTTGAAGCGATCAACACGGCCGCCTGTATCAACGATACGTTGCTTACCAGTGTAGAATGGGTGACACTTGTCACATACGTCTAGGTGGATAGACTCTTTACCTAGAGTAGAGTTGAACTCAAAAGAGTTGCCGCAAGAACAAGTCGCTTTTACTGCTTTGTATTCTGGGTGGATACCAGCTTTCATGGGATAACCTCAATAGTAGGCCGTGTCGCTATACGAATCTAAGCCGCACACCACACGCAATTAATAATAAAATGGGATACCGCATCAACTAATTGCCGAAGCCATATCTCAAGGCGCGATATAGTAAAGAATCACATTGCTCGGATCAACACATTTGACAACTTTTTCGCCACTTTTTTAGCCAGACTAATCATAGAGGCACGATTCACGCTGAATCATATTGCTTTACTCGAATTTCCATACCGATTTTAATAGACTCTCATTTCCTTTCCCTCTTTTTAATAGCTAAAAATTTATGCGCCCAACCATTGCTAGAGTGGCATTACCCGTTCCGCTCGACAAACAATTTGATTACGCCATTCCGGGGCACCTGTTTCCGATCATTGGCGGGCGCGTATCCGTACCTTTTGGACGTCAAACGTTAGTTGGCATCGTCACCGCAATGGTAAACCACTCCGACTTTCCTAAAGATCAGCTTAAGCCAATCAAAGCGGTATTAGACTCCCAACCGATATGGCCAGAGACGCTTTATTCTCTGCTAAATTGGTGCAGCCAGTTCTACCAATACCCACTTGGAGATACGCTACACAATGCGATGCCAGCAGCTCTACGTAAAGGAAAGCCTGCAGATTTTGCGACGCTACAAGAGTGGCAAATTACCGAATCCGGTAAAGACAAGCTGATGCAAGGGCTTGATCGTCGGGCCGTGAAGCAACAAAAAGTTCTGCAAATCCTGGTAGACGGAGCCGTACCGCACCAAGAATTTGTAGAGCAAGAGATCGCCTCAACAGTGCTGAAATCGGTCGAAGAGAAAGGTTGGATTGAGCGAATTGAGAAAATGCCAACGATTTCAAACTGGCCTCAGCAAGTCGAAAACGACGTCGACAAACCCAAACTTAACCATGAGCAGGCGTTAGCCATCGCCAGCGTCAATAGCCAAAGTGGTTTTGCCTGCTATTTATTAGAGGGCGTAACAGGTTCTGGTAAGACCGAGGTTTACCTCAATCTGATCAAGCCAGTGTTGGAAAAAGGACGACAAGCGTTAGTTCTGGTGCCAGAGATAGGCCTGACACCACAAACTATCAACCGCTTTAAGCACCGCTTTAACGTGCCGGTTGATGTTATCCACTCAGGATTGAATGATACCGAACGTTTAAACGCTTGGTTATCGGCTCGTGCTAAAGCGGCTGGAATTATCATCGGGACACGCTCCGCCCTACTGACGCCATTTGCCGATCTCGGCATTATTATTGTCGACGAAGAACACGACTCTTCATATAAACAACAAGACAGTTTGCGCTACCACGCTCGTGATGTTGCTGTAATGCGTGCGCACAAAGAGCAAGTGCCTATTGTGTTGGGTTCTGCGACTCCGGCTCTTGAAACGCTGCACAATGCGTTGACGGGTAAATATCATCACCTGACACTAACTCAGCGTGCAGGCTCAGCGGTGCCGACCACCAATAAAGTACTCGACGTAAAAGGTCAGTATTTAGAAAGTGGATTGTCTGCGCCACTGATTGCCGAAATGCGTAAACACCTAAAAGCGGGCAATCAGGTGATGCTGTTTCTTAACCGCCGAGGTTTCTCCCCAGCCCTAATGTGTCATGAATGTGGCTGGATAGCCGAGTGTAAGCGCTGTGATGCCTACTACACCTTTCATCAATACAGTAACGAAATACGCTGCCATCATTGCGGATCTCAGCAACCTGTAATTCATCAGTGTCAGGGATGTGGTTCCACTCAGTTAGTAACAGTCGGTGTCGGCACAGAGCAGTTAGAGCATCAATTGATGCAACTCTTCCCAGAATACAAAGCCATTCGTATCGACAGAGACAGCACCCGCCGCAAGGGCAGCTTAGAAGATGCCCTTGAATCGATTCGTAAAGGTGAGTTCCAGATTTTAATTGGTACCCAGATGCTTGCTAAAGGACACCACTTCCCCAACGTAACGCTGGTTGCCTTGTTGGATGTGGATGGCTCTTTATACAGCAGTGATTTCCGGGCATCTGAACGCCTCGCGCAGCTTTTTATTCAGGTTGCGGGGCGGGCTGGTCGTGCGAGTAAGCCTGGAGAAGTAATTTTGCAGACTCACCACCCCGAGCACAGTTTGTTACAAGCACTGCTGCAAAAAGATTACCGCCACTTTGCCATGACCGCATTAGAGGAGCGGAAATTAGCGCAACTGCCTCCCTACAGTTACCTGACTCTATTTAAAGCAGAGGCAAACCAAAGTGAGGTAGTCGAAGACTTCCTGCGCCAAGTTCGTTTTACGCTGGAGTCTCACCCACTGTTTGACGACACTTGTATGGTACTTGGCCCGACCCCCTCACCTTTGGCTAAACGGGCGGGCAAATATCGCTGGCAACTCTTGCTGCAAACCCAACACCGGTCATTAATGCAAAAGTTATTAACCAGTGCCAAACCTGCTATTGAGTTGTTACCTAATGCCAAGAAAGTACGTTGGAATTTAGACATAGAACCACAGGATCTCAGCTAGCAAACGTTTAGCTATGTAATGAATTACCTTTTAATGTGATACATATCACGTTGTCATTGTGGATTTTGTTAAACAGACCGTAACTTTCGCTATAGAAATGAATAGACTATCCCAATTAGTAAAGTCTTAAGTGCTTTGCAGAAAAAGACTTTAAATGAACACCATAGCGATTCCCCAAATTTGAAGTGTTGTTCTGGTAATAAAGACGTACTTTACTCGGCAAATAAACACCAGAAATGTGATGGTAAAGTGCGAATTTATCTGTACTCAATAACAGTAATTTCACTACAGGGAATAACGTCACCTTGGCGAACAATTTGAGAGGTTAAAAAACTATGGCGACAATGAAGGATGTTGCCCAGCTTGCGGGAGTGTCTACCGCGACGGTATCTCGAGCATTAATGAATCCGGAGAAAGTCTCCTCTTCAACCAGAAAAAGAGTTGAAGACGCGGTACTCGAAGCAGGTTATTCACCAAATTCATTAGCGCGTAATTTACGACGAAACGAATCGAAAACCATTGTTACGATCGTTCCTGACATCTGCGACCCTTACTTTTCCGAAATCATCCGTGGTATCGAAGATGCAGCGATGGAGCACGGCTACCTGGTTTTACTTGGAGACAGTGGCCAGCAGAAGAAACGCGAAAGCTCATTCGTAAACTTGGTATTTACAAAGCAAGCAGACGGGATGCTGCTACTTGGTACTGACTTACCGTTTGATGTGAGTAAGCCAGAGCAGAAAAACCTGCCACCAATGGTCATGGCGTGTGAATTTGCGCCTGAGCTGGAACTGCCAACCGTTCATATCGATAACCTGACTTCTGCCTTTGAAGCGGTCAATTATCTGACTCAGCTTGGCCACAAACGTATTGCGCAAATTTCAGGTCCTGATACCGCGGTATTGTGCCAATTCCGTCAGCAAGGCTACCAGCAAGCGCTGCGTCGTGCAGGGATCAATAAAGACCCACAATACAGTATTGTCACCGAGTTCTCTTTTGACGGCGGAGCAAAAGCAGTGCGTAAACTGCTGGAACTAGCGGAACCACCAACCGCGATTTTCTGCCACTGTGACACGATGGCAATCGGCGCCATTCAAGAAGCGAAAAAACTCGGCTTCCGTGTACCACAAGATCTATCGGTCGTAGGTTTTGATGACATCAATTTCGCGCAGTACTGTGATCCACCGTTAACGACTATCTCTCAGCCTCGCTACGAGATTGGCCGACAAGCGATGCTAATGATGTTAGAGCTTTTAAAAGGCCACGATGTGCATTCTGGATCTCGTCTTCTGGAGACTAACCTGATTGTGCGCGGAAGTGCGGCGCCTCCTCAGCGAGCGTAAGCTTTTCTCGCTAAGAGCAGTTAAGTTTCTGTCCATTAAAAGCAGCACTCATTTGGTGCTGCTTTTTTATATGTATCTATCAAGATTAGAGAAACAGGGTGTTTTCTCAACTCGTTCTGGATTAACATATTTGGAAGAATTCTTGATGACCAGAAATGACCGTGGCAAACAAAGATTATGTAAGAAGGGGGCGTGGTACCCCAAAAAAGTCGACAAAAAAACAGCCTTCAAGAAAGAAACCTTGGCGTAGTGGTCTACTGGCAATCGTGCTAGTTGGTGGTTTTGGCTATGGGCTATATTTGCTAAACAATGATCCAGAGCCCCAGCCACAAGTTGTGCAGCAATCAACGGCTCCAGTCAGCAAGCCTAAGGCAAAGACAGATTTACCTCCCCCACCCGAAGAAAAATGGGAATACGTAGAATCTCTCCCAAATCGCGAAGTGGAAGTGGTCGCCAAAGAGATTCAAGTCTCGAAAATCCCTTACATCATGCAGTGTGGCGCTTATAAGACCCAGGCACAGGCAGAAGAGCGTAAGCTCGCCATCGCTTTCCAGGGCTTAACCAGCAAAATTGTTAAGAAAGAAGGCAGCTCTTGGTACCGGATTATTCTAGGCCCATACAAATTTAAGCGCGATGCAGAGAAAGATCGCCATAAATTGCAACGCGCTAAAATCGAGCCGTGTGCGATTTGGAAAGAGAATTTCTAGCGATAAAGTACAACCTGGGGCCAGTTTAATCGGCCCTAGGTCACTAGAAACCTACTCCACCGAAACCCCATCCTTTAATTTCCCCTTGAATCCCCTTTTCCTATCCCCCATATACAATATTACTTCCAAAGAGAAATAATTAAGAGGTCGACTGTGACTACCATTGTATCTGTACGTCGAAATAATAAAGTCGTCATCGCGGGTGATGGCCAGGTATCTCTAGGCAATACCGTAATGAAAGGTAACGCGCGTAAAGTTCGCCGCCTTTACAACAATAAAGTACTGGCTGGTTTTGCCGGCGGTACTGCGGACGCCTTCACCCTTTTCGAGCGCTTCGAAAGCAAACTGCAAATGCACCAAGGCCATTTGACCAAAGCCGCTGTAGAGCTGGCGAAAGACTGGCGTAGTGATCGCGCGCTTCGTAAGCTAGAAGCACTACTTGCTGTTGCAGACGAAACTGCATCTTTAATTATCACCGGTAATGGTGATGTGGTTCAGCCAGAAAATGACTTGATTGCGATCGGTTCTGGTGGTGCATACGCACAAGCAGCAGCAACGGCACTGTTAGAGAACACAGATCTGGATGCTCGTGAAATCGCAGAAAAAGCATTGAACATTGCGGGCGATATTTGTGTATTCACCAACCACAATCACACTGTAGAAGAGCTAGAATCAACTGCAGAGCTGGCCGCTCCAGCCGAGTAATCGTAACGAAGTAAGGAAAGAATATGTCTGAAATGACCCCTCGCGAAATCGTTCATGAACTGAACCGCCATATTATTGGTCAAGACAAAGCAAAACGTTCGGTTGCGATTGCTCTTCGTAACCGCTGGCGTCGTATGCAGCTTGAAGAAAGCCTACGTGTCGAAGTTACACCTAAAAACATCCTAATGATCGGTCCAACTGGTGTTGGTAAAACTGAAATTGCACGCCGCCTCGCGAAGCTTGCAAATGCGCCGTTCATTAAAGTAGAAGCGACTAAATTCACTGAAGTAGGTTACGTTGGTAAAGAAGTAGAAACCATCATCCGTGATCTTACCGATGTTGCAGTGAAGCTCACTCATCAACAAGCGATGGAAAAAGTAAAATTCCGCGCTGAAGAGCAAGCTGAAGAGCGTATTCTTGATGCACTACTGCCACCAGCTCGTGACAGCTGGGGACAAGCAGAACAGAGCGATGATAGCTCACACACTCGCCAGATTTTCCGTAAAAAATTACGTGAAGGTCAGCTGGACGATAAAGAGATTGAAATCGATGTCGCCGCGCCGCAAATGGGTGTCGAGATCATGGCGCCTCCTGGTATGGAAGAGATGACCAACCAACTTCAAGGTATGTTCCAGAACCTAGCGGGCGATACCAAGAAGAAGCGCAAGCTGAAAATCAAAGATGCGATGAAAGCCCTTGCCGAGGAAGAAGCAGCGAAGCTTGTGAACCAGGAAGAGCTGAAAGAAGCAGCGATTTACAACGTTGAAAACAACGGTATCGTCTTCATTGATGAGATCGACAAGATCTGTAAACGTGGTGAAAGCTCTGGCCCTGACGTTTCTCGTGAAGGTGTTCAGCGTGACCTGCTACCTCTGATTGAAGGCAGCACTGTTTCAACCAAACACGGCATGGTAAAAACAGACCATATCTTGTTTGTGGCTTCTGGTGCATTCCAGGTCGCGAAGCCTTCTGACCTTATCCCAGAGCTGCAAGGCCGTTTGCCAATTCGTGTTGAACTTGAAGCACTAAGCAGTAACGACTTCAAACGTATTCTGACCGAACCTAAAGCGTCATTGACTGAGCAATACATCGCGTTGATGAAGACAGAAGATGTAGACATTGAATTTACTGAAGACGGTATCACGCGAATTGCTGAAGCCGCATGGACAGTAAATGAAACCACCGAAAACATCGGTGCTCGTCGTCTGCATACCGTTATGGAACGTCTGATGGACGAAATCTCTTACGATGCAGCAGAGCAATCTGGCGCTAAGTTTGTGATTGACGCTGCCTACGTGCAAGCTCGTCTGGGCGATACAATTGAAGATGAAGATCTAAGCCGCTTTATTCTTTAATAAGCACGCTAATCAACAAAGCCCAGAGATTTCACTCTCTGGGCTTTTTAGTTCTGCGGAGACAATTCAACATCAGTGTATTTGTGCAATCGCCGGCACTCGTGCTTGAAATGCTATTCTCATACTTCAAAATCCAGAACCTCGCTTTTCAACCAACCCTTAACTTCCTGACTCTCTTTGACTTGCTTTAGGTCAATAGCGCATCTGCTTCTTTATGCTTATACTGGACACATCGGTTACTAGCACGAAATATCCATGAAACAATCTCTACAGATCTGGCTCGACGCCGCTCGTCCCAAAACATTACCACTGGCATTAGTCTCTATTCTTACTGGTAGTGTGCTTGCGTATG
The DNA here is from genome assembly GCF_033340295.1 of Vibrio sp. 1401. Classification (NCBI taxonomy): domain Bacteria; kingdom Pseudomonadati; phylum Pseudomonadota; class Gammaproteobacteria; order Vibrionales; family Vibrionaceae; genus Vibrio; species Vibrio sp. 1401. The sequence goes on along the minus strand of NZ_JAWOWF010000022.1, from coordinate 29,860 downwards.
CTGCGGGTCAATTTTCTCTGCCTATTTCCTTGATGGCGTTTATCACCGCGACTCTGTTACAGATCCTTTCCAATCTGGCCAACGATTATGGCGACGCAGTAAAAGGAACCGACAATGAAAAACGCCTTGGTCCACTGCGTGCTTTACAGTCTGGCGCGGTAACTAAAGAGCAAATGAAGCAGGCAATTGGCTTCAACATCGTGCTAACCGTCATTTCCGGCCTGATCTTAGTGTTTTACTCTTTGAGCTCTCTTGAAAGTATTCTCACCTTCATCGGATTGGGTATTCTTGCCATCCTCGCCGCCATCGCCTACACAATGGGCAGCAAACCGTACGGTTATGTCGGACTGGGTGATATTTCTGTCTTTCTGTTTTTTGGCTTGCTTGGCGTATCCGGTACCTATTTCCTGCATACCGGACATGTCGATACCACCCTATTCTTACCCGCTTTAGGGTGCGGCTTACTGGCCGTCGCCGTTCTTAATATCAATAACATGCGTGATATTGATAACGACCGTGAGTGTGGAAAACGGACCGTAGCCGTGCGCTTAGGACAACAGAAAGCCAAGCAGTACCATTTCATCTTATTAGGTGGTGCTATTCTCGCTTTCGCTGTTTACCTGCTTATTCAGGACAAACCGGTTTGGATCAGTCTGCCATTCTTATTAAGCATTTATTTTGTCGCCCATCATGGCAAAGCCGTTTGGGAAACCGAAAAGCCTGCACAGATCGCACCTATGATGCCAGTGATCGTAAAATGCTCGCTGGTTACCAACGTTTTATTTGCAACAATTGTGGTAGCTCAAACTCTGGTAAGTTAAAAAAGGATTGTCATTGCATTGACTTAATGCCCAGATATACTCAAAGACAACCAGTTTCTGTTTAGAAAGGTACGCTATGGAATACAATACCTCAGCACTCTGTGATATTTACCTCGAGCAGGTAGATGTGGTTGAACCAATGTTCAGTAATTTTGGCGGTCGCGCTTCCTTTGCCGGACAAATCACCACCATCAAGTGTTTTGAAGACAATTCTCTGATCCGTGAAACGTTAGAGCAAGATGGCTTAGGTCGCGTGCTGCTAATTGACGGCGGTGGTTCCTTACGCAAAGCCCTTGTCGACGCAGAAATCGCAACCATCGCAGAAGAAAATGAGTGGGAAGGCATTGTCGTATACGGCTGCGTTCGTGAAGTCGACGAACTGGAAGATATGAACCTTGGCATTCAGGCTCTCGCCTCTATTCCTGTCGGCGCATCTAGCCAGGGTATAGGTGAACTCGACGTACCGGTGAACTTTGGCGGCGTTAGCTTTCTACCAGAAGACTACATTTACGCGGACAGCACTGGCATCATTCTGTCTCCAGAACCGCTCAATATCGACCTAGAACTGGACGAGGAAGTTGAGGAAGAAGAGTTAGAGGAACAAGATCCTAGGCTTTAGCGCTTTTCCCTACACCAAATACACAAACACCCGCTTATAGCGGGTGTTTTCAATTCTGGACAGAAAAGTAGAATTATTCCACTTCTTCCATTTTGCCAAGTAGTGCACGAATGCGCTCTTGCCACTGCGCGTGCTCTTGCTGTGCTTGCTCAGCTTGTTGCTCAAGCTCTTCACGTTGCGTGCGAAGCTCGTTTGCTTGTGCTTCTAGCTTTACTTTATCTTCTTTCAGCTCTTCAACTTCCATTTGAAGAAGAGTGATTGTGTCAACTGCAGTTTGAATTTTAGATTCTAGTTGTGCTAATACTTCAAAAGACATCTTGGCCTACCTATGTTGTTCCGTTGGGATGATGCACGAGACAGGCGCGCACCTTACCTATATGAGGTTCATTCTACTCAGCGTTGCGACGAGAAACACTCACTATATTCGATATTTTGCATCATTCGGTTAAAAAACCGGCGCAATCTCACTAAATGCTGACTTTTCTGATCACCGAAGCATTTTTGAGCAAGGTATTTGCCTCTCGCCACGAGAAAAACGCACTCAGTATTGATCAAATTCAACTTAACCAAAGTAAAAGCTCGGCAAAAACGCAAACGTTTAACACTCGTTATGGTAAAATCGCCGCGCAAATTCTTCTTCCCTCTTGCTTACTTGGAGACATCATGAAACGTGATTTAGCAATGGCATTTTCCCGTGTTACTGAAGGTGCAGCACTGGCTGGTTATAAATGGCTTGGTCGCGGCGATAAAAACGCAGCGGACGGTGCAGCCGTTGAGGTTATGCGCACACTACTGAACAAAACAGAAATCAGCGGTGAAATTGTTATTGGCGAAGGTGAAATCGATGATGCACCAATGCTGTACATCGGTGAGCAAGTGGGTATTGGTGGCGATGAAGTCGATATTGCAGTCGATCCTATCGAAGGCACACGCATGACGGCCATGGGTCAATCAAATGCTTTAGCGGTTCTCGCGGCCGGTGAAAAAGGCAGCTTCCTTAAAGCACCTGACATGTACATGGAAAAACTCGTGGTTGGCCCAGGTGCAAAAGGCGTTATCGATTTGGAGAAGCCTCTAAAAGAAAACCTAGAGAACATCGCCAAGGCCCTGAACAAAACTCTAGACACTTTAGTTGTGATCACGCTGGCTAAGCCTCGTCACGACAAAGTGATCGCAGAAATGCAGGCAATGGGCGTACGTGTATTTGCTGTGCCAGACGGTGACGTGGCTGCTTCAATCCTGACTTGTATGCCAGACAGCGAAGTCGACGTCATGTACTGCATTGGCGGCGCACCAGAAGGCGTAGTTTCTGCGGCGGTCATTCGTGCACTAGATGGTGACATGCTTGGCCGTCTACTTCCTCGTCATGAAGTAAAAGGTAATACAGAAGAAAACCGCATCTACGGCGCAGCAGAACTAAAACGCTGTGAAGAGATGGGTGTGAAAGCAAACGTCGTGTTGAAACTGGAAGACATGGCATGCAGCGACAACGTTGTTTTCTCCGCGACAGGCATCACCAAAGGTGATCTGTTAGAAGGCATTACTCGCCAGGGCAATATCGCGACAACAGAAACCTTACTCATTCGTGGTCGCTGCCGCACCATCCGTCGCATCAAGTCAATCCATTACTTAGAGCGTAAAGACCAAGAAGTGCGCGATATTATTCTTTAATAAATATCAGAGATTTTAGGGCCTGGATAAACGGCCCTAGAATCTCGCTTATCTCACCAAAACTAAGTCAACACTTTTCTTTACAAAACCTATCGCGCATAATATGTCATGACATATAAATGGTGGGAATATGAAAACCGTAGATAGGATATTGCAAATCGTTAAGCGTGACGGCTCTGTCACGGCAAAACTACTCTCTTCTGAACTTGGAATGACCACCATGGGTGCTCGCCAGCATCTGCAAGGTTTAGAAGATGATGGCATCCTGTCTATCTACGACGTCAAAGTCAAAGTCGGTCGCCCGACCAGACACTGGGCTCTCACTCAAAAAGGCCATGAGCAATTTGCCGACCGCCATGGTGAACTCACCGTACAATTCATCGAAGCGGTCGAACACATCTTTGGTAAAGATGGCCTCGAGAAAGTGACCTCTGAACGCGAAAAGCTCACGTTACAAAACTATCGCCTACATCTTGAGCAATGTGACACGCTGGAAAGCAAATTGAAAACGCTCGTCTCATTACGAGAACAAGAAGGCTACATGGCAGAACTAGAGCAAGATGAGCACGGTTTTATCTTAATTGAGAACCACTGCCCTATTTGTAAAGCTGCTACACGTTGTCCTAGTCTCTGCCAGTCAGAGCTAAGTGTGTTCCAAGCACTACTTGGCGATGAAACTCGTGTGGAACGCACTGAGCATATCATTAGCGGCCAGCGACGTTGCGTATACCGTATTCAAGCGTAGGTAATGATTAGAAACACGCTGCTCCTGCCTACAACTCACCTATGAAAATGCTCTCTTATATCTGAGACTACAGAGTCATTTCGCCGTTCTCCCCTTCTCCGTGATATACGCTTTTAATATCGAAGTGTAACTATCCGTATGGATTGGGAGACAAACGATGGCCAATCTGCGTACTCACAAACCGCAACCTCTGCCCTCTTTCGACGAACTGATGCAAATGGCACAAGATGACCCGGAAGCTTTTGAGCAATTCCGACAAGATAAGGCCCGCGAAATGATAGAAGGCGCATCGAAAAGCATGCAGCCACGACTTTGGGCGCAGCAGAGCCATATAGACAGAGTGATCAACAACTGTAAAAACCCAAATCATGTCAACGTGGTATTGATGAATGAACTACAGAAACAAGTGATGAAGTTCAGAGAAGCGTTGCAAGGAACACCACAACCTGAAAAGACACGTAATGTGGTTCAATTCAGGTCAATGAGGGACAATGACGATTATTGTTGATGACTCTCGGATCCTGTAATAATCGCCCTTAAACTTACCAATACGCTCACTCGTCGTCCTAGCGAGCAGCATCATTTATCCAACCGGATCAGGACCGTACTTATTAGGGCCTTTCGTTCCTTTTAATAAACCACATTCAACCAAAATCCATACGCCACAAATTAAAGATATAGAAGCAATGAACAGTTGCGGCGTAGCCGACTCTTGTGAAACTGGACTCGTCATTGGTGTAGCGAGTCGGCCCAAAACCAAAGGAATATTCAGCGCTAACCAATAAATCGATTTATCACGGTCATGCCAGCGCTTTGTGGTAATTGCGAGATCAGGAATAAGCATGACCAAGAGAAAAATAGGCAGCAGAAGGTGAGAAAAAGCCGGAAACAGCTGATTGATACCCACACCAAAACCTAAGATAGAAACGTAATAGATAATGTTCCATATCCAAAACGTTTTACGCCCGATGCGTCCTCGAAAAGAAAACAGTAGCTCTTTAGTCAACATTCACAATTACCCCGAAAATAAAAACTCTAGATTAGCCGAGCCCGTTCACTTTAGGAAGGAACAACGTAAAACTAAAGACACGAGAAACAAGCTGTTTCTATCAATTCACTACTTTTTGAAAACTCTCCACATCCATATCGCGAATGTTCACCGTTAAGCTATGAACATGGCTGGCTTGCTCTTGAAGTACAACCATTAAGTCTCGGGATAACGCACGTTTTTGTTCTGACGTTCTCCCTGCCAGTAACTCAAAGTTTACATGGATAAAATCCAGACTGTCGCCTTCTTCACCTATTAGCCAGTTATGACAGCGGAGTGTTCTTGACTTCACTGATGCCAATTCAAAAAGCCCGCAATCCAACGCTGCTCTATGTAAATCTTCTAGTAAACCTTGAACGTTGACGCGCTCTTCCACTGAGTTCGAATACTCTAAAACCAAATTTGGCATTTTGATTCCTTTCTACAACATTAAAATCCAGTGCGTAGTAATACCAATCCAAGCTGCAATTTCCGAGGAATGAACTATCATTCTGTCTACGTGATCACCAATCGATTGCTTTTGATAAAACTGACAGAAACAAGTGCTACGCTGACCAGATGTACAAAGCCGAACAAGACATGATACCAATCATGATCTGTTCAAATTATTCTGTTATATTCTTTCGTAGATTTTTTACATTAATCATTAATAGATAATACGGAGATATTCCTATGCGTCGTCCTGTAGTTATGGGTAACTGGAAACTAAACGGCAGCAAAGCGATGGTAACTGAGCTGCTAACTGGTCTTAACGCTGAGCTTGAAGGCGTTGAAGGTGTTGACGTAGCAGTAGCTCCACCAGCACTTTACATCGATCTAGCAGAGCGCGTAATCGCAGAAGGCGGTAACAAGATCATTCTAGGTGCGCAAAACACTGACCTAAACAACAGCGGTGCTTTCACTGGCGACATGTCTCCAGAAATGTTGAAAGATTTCGGTGCTACTCACATCATCATCGGCCACTCTGAGCGTCGTGATTACCACAACGAATCAGACGAGTTCATCGCGAAGAAATTTAACTTCCTTAAAGAAAACGGCCTAACACCAGTTTTCTGTATCGGTGAATCAGAAGCTCAAAACGAAGCTGGTGAAACTGAAGCAGTATGTGCTCGTCAAATCAACGCAGTTATCGACGCTTACGGCGTTGAAGCTCTAAACGGCGCAATCATTGCTTACGAACCAATCTGGGCAATCGGTACTGGTAAAGCAGCAACAGCTGAAGATGCACAACGCATCCACGCTTCTATCCGTGCACTAATCGCAGCGAAAGACGAAGCAGTTGCTGAGCAAGTAATCATCCAATACGGCGGTTCTGTTAAACCAGAAAACGCAGAAGCATACTTCTCACAACCAGACATCGATGGTGCTCTAGTTGGTGGTGCTTCTCTAGACGCGAAGAGCTTCGCAGCAATCGCTAAAGCAGCGGCAGCAGCAAAAGCTTAATCTTGTTTTAAACAAGACAAATAACAAAGGGATGCTCAATGCATCCCTTTCTCTATCTCGGTTCAAAACCTTCACGCACCAACATCAAACTACCAAATAAAACACCTTCAAAGGTACAGGGCTTCAAACTTATCGATTTTTTTACCGTAAGCCTCTAACTCTTCAACTGTTTTTTTTCTTCTTGATGAAGACGTGCAAGTTTTTCCTTAGAAATTTCTTAAACTTACGATTAATCTTCTTATGCATTAGGTAAGGGATAAAGTCCGATACCGGAATAAACTCTGTATTACCAAATCCATCAATCAAATAGAGTGTAATAGCCCCTTCAGACTGCCGCACCAACAAGTTCGTCAACACTAAATCGCTTGGTATAACTCGGTTCTCGATCAAGTAATCTTTTAGAATTCGAATCTCCAGCAGCAAATGATCGATATCGAGTTCATTCCCTTGCTGCACAATATATTGTGTAAGGTTTAATGAAACTGACAGGTCCTCGTCCAAAACCACTTGCTGCTTAAAGCCAACTTGAGTCTCTGTTGTCACCTTCCCCAAAAATTCTGGGATATGCGTGAACTGAACGCTTTTCTTTTTTAGTCGCTCAAAAAACTCAATTTCTCGATAGGTTTGCTTCGCGGCGTCTTTCTGGCTCAACTTAACACATTGAGCAGGATTGGAAGGGTTTTGAAAACAAACTCGCTCTGCACCTTTACCGATAACCGTCCAGTTTTGGAATTCATGATCTGATTGCATCTTTAACCTTTACATGTTTTCTCTTGTAATCGACAGCAGGAAAGCGCTTACGTTGTATTTACGAGAGGAACTCTTTGAACTTAATACTAATTGTACCACGAACTTGAAAAACTGTGACGAGTCGCTCGCGTCTTGGTAAGATAAGCCTCGACCTAGCTCATCTCCTCAACACCGTCATTCCGAGAAGTTCCTGCAACATCAGGAATATCCAAACAGAAAGTAAACTAATGCAAATACACTTAACAACAGCTAACTATTTCCGTATATCCTAAACTCTCCTTATTAGCCCTTTAAGGTGGCAATGTTTTTCGGTGCTAACCTCATCGCATTTCGTTACTTTTCCAACTTATTACATCTAATCTACGGAAGCATAAGCCTTACTCTTTCACTGCCTGCTCGCCTATGCTGAATAGTTAAGGAGAAAGCATGACGACACCAATATCAGACATCGCCAGTGTGATCCATCATGGCGGAAAGCATACCGTTACTGGCTCCTGTCATGAGCTTAAGCTCGCCAATGGCAGTATTTTGATTGATTGTGGACTATTTCAAGGCAAGGACTTCAGCTTTGGTGGACGCAATGCCTCACTGAATATCGAGTTTCCTATCGAGCAGATAAAAGTTCTCGTTCTCACTCACGCTCATATAGATCATATTGGCCGACTGCCTTGGTTACTGGCTGCTGGATTTAAAGGGCCAATCTATTGCACGCAAGCAACTGCGGAACTCGTTCCCTTAATGCTTGAAGACGGCTTGAAACTGCAACTCGGTTTAAACTACCACCAGCGAAAACAAGTCCTCAATATCATCAAGAAACAACTCAAACCTTTTGATTATCAGCAGTGGATAGAACTCCCTGTTCTCGCAGATGTTCGCTTTCAGCCCGCAGGTCATATTCTGGGTTCCGCCTATGTTGAGTTTAAACTGTCAAATGGTGAAATCGTCGTTTTCTCTGGAGATTTAGGACCATCGAATACGCCACTTTTACCCGATCCACACCCTCCTAAAAGAGCTGATTACCTATTTATAGAGTCAACCTACGGCGATAAACAACATGAAGACATTGCGACACGTACAAAGCGTTTAAACAACATCATTGATCATGCGTTAAAAGACGGTGGTGTAATTTTGATTCCTGCCTTTAGTGTCGGTCGAACGCAGGAGCTGCTGTTTGACATTGAGCAACTGATTAACCAGCATGATTTGGCATCTTCCTTGCCGATCATCTTAGACTCACCTCTCGCCAAAGAAGTCACCAAAACGTATCGTCGCTTCAAAATGTTATGGAGCCAGGAAGCCAAGCACAGGCTAGAGAATCAACGCCACCCACTCGCGTTTGAACAGTGTATTACTGTAGAGAGTCACACCGAGCATAAAGCCCTAGTCAACCGGCTTGCTTCAACCGATGAACCCGCCATCGTCGTGGCCGCTTCTGGTATGTGTGAAGGTGGCAGAATCGTCAACTATTTAAAAGCACTACTCCCTGATAAGAAAAATGATGTGCTATTCGCAGGTTATCAAGCTCAAGGCACGTTAGGTGAGGAGATACAATCAGGCAATTCAGAGATTGAGATAGATGATCAAGAAGTCCAAGTTAATGCTCAGATTCATACTATTTCTGGTTATTCCGCCCATGCAGACAAAAGTGATTTACTCAAGTTTATTACTGGCATTCCCACACAACCAAAAGCCATTCATTTGATTCATGGGGAAGATGAAGCCCAACAAGTATTGGGGAAGGAGTTAGAGAAGAAAGGATTTACGGTGGTTTATTGATGTATGAGGTTATAGGGCCTAGGACTTAAGTACCTAGGCCCCAACGTAATTAAGCTACCTTCTCGGCAGGCACTTCTTCAACCTGGTTTTTCGAAGGTTTGTTGTAAATATTCTCGAAGCAGTAATTTGTCGCCTCAATATAACCTTCTACGCTACCACAATCGAAACGCTGACCTTTAAACTTGTACGCCAATACGCAGCCGTTCTGTGCCTGCTGCATCAGCGCATCCGTGATTTGAATTTCGCCACCTTTGCCCGGCTCAGTATTTTCAATTAATTCGAATATATCCGGAGTCAAAATATAGCGACCAATGATCGCCAGATTACTTGGTGCGGTGCCCGGCTCTGGCTTTTCAACCATATTGTCGATGCGGAAGATGTCATCTTTGATCATCTCACCCGCAATCACACCGTATTTATGCGTCTCTGTTTCTGGGACTTCTTGTACGGCGACAATCGAACAGCGGAACTGCTTGTACAACTCAACCATCTGCGCCAGCACACCTTTGTCTTCGTTAACACACAGGTCATCGGCCAATACCACGGCGAACGGTTCATCTCCCACAAGCTCACGCCCGGTCAGAATAGCATGACCTAAGCCTTTCATTTCGCGCTGACGGATATAGGTGTAGCTCGCTGAATCAATCAAACTACGAATATCATCTAGCAGCACTTCTTTGCTGCTGCCGCTGATTTGATGCTCTAATTCGTAGTTTTTATCGAAATGATCCATCAGTGAATGCTTGCCACGACCCGTCACAATACACATGCCGTCCATGCCTGCTTCAATAGCTTCTTCGACGCCATACTCGATGAGTGGTTTGTTGACCACTGGCATCATTTCTTTTGGCATGGATTTAGTCGCAGGCAAGAAACGCGTACCGTAACCCGCTGCTGGGAATAGACATTTTTTTATCATTTTTAATTACCAACTGAAAAAAAGCTCCACGGAAGGAGCCTTTAGCTTTAAGAAAATTGAAATTAATCGCTACCAAACAGGTCACGTGTATAGACTTTATCAGCGACGTCAGCCAGTTCTTCTACCATGCGGTTTGAAACGATCACATCAGCAGTCTGTTTAAACTCATTGAAGTCTTTAACCACACGGGAGTTGAAGAACTCCTCTTCTTGAAGAACAGGCTCATACACCAAGACTTCAATGCCTTTTGCTTTGATGCGCTTCATGATGCCCTGGATAGAAGATGCGCGGAAGTTATCGGAGCCGGCTTTCATGATCAGGCGGTAGATACCGACTACCTTAGGCTGACGTTTGATGACCGACTCTGCAATGAAGTCTTTTCGTGTGCGGTTTGCATCTACAATCGCACCAATGATGTTGTTGGGTACATCTTGATAGTTCGCCAGTAGTTGCTTGCTATCTTTTGGTAAGCAGTAACCACCATAACCGAATGATGGATTATTGTAGTGATTACCTATACGAGGGTCTAAACCAACCCCTTCAATGATTTGACGAGCATCTAGGCCATGCGCTTCCGCATAGGAATCGAGTTCATTAAAGTACGCAACGCGCATCGCCAGGTAGGTATTTGAAAACAGCTTAACCGCTTCAGCTTCTGTTGAATCCGTAAACAGGACTTGAATATCTTCCTTTACTGCCCCTTCAACTAACAAACCTGCGAAGGTCTCAGCGCGCTCACTGCGCTCACCAACGATAATACGAGATGGATGCAGGTTATCGTAAAGCGCTTTGCCTTCACGCAGAAACTCGGGAGAGAAGATGATATTTTCGCAACCTAGTTCTTGCTTGATACGAGCGGTATAACCGACCGGTACCGTTGACTTAATGACCATTACCGCATCGGGATTAATGGTCATCACATCGTTGATCACCGCTTCGACTGAAGAGGTATTAAAATAGTTAGTCGTCGGATCATAGTCGGTGGGTGTCGCGATAACAACGTACTTGGCTTCGCGATATGCCGATTCTTTGTCTGTCGTGGCAACAAAGTTGAGTGGCTTATTCGCGAGAAAATCTTCGATTTCCGCATCCACGATTGGGGATTGCTTGTTGTTTAGCAACTCAACCTTTTCGGCAATGATATCGAGCGCTACAACTTCGTGGTTCTGCGCTAACAGCATGGCGTTCGACAAGCCAACATAACCGGTACCTGCTACTGCTATTTTCATCGTTTAATCCTTACGTAATCTCTACTTAGAGCATATCAGAATCGGCAAAGTGCGACTAGCGTTTGCGTCCGCAAAGCCGCGGTGGTCTCGTGGGGGATGAGGTTTTTGCAAAAAGAGCCCCCAAAGGCTTGGGCACATTAGCCCCTTGTCAAAGACCATTCAACAATAGTTAATAAATTCAACATCTTAACAAATATATAATTTTACCCTGAGACAACTTTCTGCCTCAAAATGGCCAATTGAGACAGTTCTTGTTGGCCAAACACTGAGATGAAAACCCGCCTTTTACCCCGTGTCACTCGTGTTTACCACACGCCTGCCTGCGGCGTATCCACCGGAAAAAGCGCCAGAGCGACCGCGCTCAGAGTGAGAAGCGTGCCCCCTCGTCATCGAACTTTACTTGACAATCGTAGTTCATTGTTTATTCTGGATAAATGGGCAATCGTTTACCGTTTGCTCTGTCAAAAGAAACACATAAGACAAAACGGCGGGCAATAACCGCTCGCCCTAAAAAACAAAATGGCTGGCATTAACTGCCGCCCTAAAAAACAAAATGGCTGGCATTAACTGCCGCCCTAAAAAACAAAGCGGCTGGCATTAACTGCCGCCCTAAAAAACAAAACGGCTGGCATTAACTGCCGCCCTAAAAAACAAAATGGCTGGCAT